>CAJXRS010000001.1 GCA_913060555.1 uncultured Gammaproteobacteria bacterium
CGAGATCATGCCTAGTCTCGTGGGCTCGGAGATGTGTATAAGAGACAGGTGGTCACCGACTATTTGCAGCGCTCCGGTGTGCAGCAGTACCTGGACCAACTGGGCTTCAACCTGGTCGGCTACGGCTGTACCACCTGCATCGGCAACTCCGGGCCGCTGCTGCCCGAGATCGAGGCGGCGATCGACGAGAATGACCTCACGGTGGGGGCGGTGCTGTCGGGCAATCGCAATTTCGAGGGTCGGATCCATCCCCGGGTCCGGGTCAATTGGCTGGCGTCGCCGCCACTGGTGGTGGCGTTTGCACTGGCCGGCACCACCCTGATCGATCCGCAGCGGGATCCGCTTGCCGTCACCGCTTCCGGTGAGCCCGTGTATCTGGCGGATCTGTGGCCGGATGGCACCGAGGTCGCAGCCGCCATGGCCCAGGTCGAGCGCGCCATGTTTCTCAATGAATACGCCCAGGTATTCGACGGCGATGCCCAATGGCAGGCGCTCGACGTTCCGGAGGGAAAAACCTATCGCTGGGATCCTCAGTCGACCTATATCCGCCGGCCGCCGTTTTTCGAGGTGCAGGCGCCCGCCGCAGAGGCCATCCGCGGAGCTCGGCTGCTGGCGCTGTTCGGCGATTCGGTGACCACGGACCATATCTCGCCGGCGGGCAACATCGATTCCGACAGCCCCGCGGGCCGCTACCTGCGCGAACAGGGCGTCGAGGTCGCCGACTTCAATTCCTACGGCTCCCGTCGCGGCAACCACGAAGTGATGATGCGGGGAACCTTCGCCAACGTCCGCATCCGCAACGAGCTGCTGTCCGACGTCGAGGGCGGCTATACCCGGCTGCCGGACAGCACCGAACAGGTGCCCATCTATGATGCCGCGATGCAGTACCAGCAACAGGGCACGCCCCTGGTGGTGATCGCCGGCCGTGAATATGGCACGGGCTCCAGCCGCGACTGGGCCGCCAAGGGCACCCGGTTGCTGGGTATCCGCGCGGTGATCGCCGAGAGCTTCGAGCGCATTCATCGCTCCAACCTGGTGGGCATGGGCGTGCTGCCGCTGGAGTTCAGCGGCGGCACCGGGCGCGCCCAGCTCGCCCTGGACGGCAGCGAGTTGTTCCATCTGCAGGGGCTCGGCGACCTGGTCCCCGGGCAGGCGCTGGAGCTGGTGGTGGAACGCCGCGACGGCCGCCGCGACAGCTACCCGCTGCGGCTGCGCATCGACACCGAGAACGAGCTGCGCTACTACCGCGCCGGCGGCATCCTCCACCATGTTCTCGCCCAGCTGGCGGCGCGCTGAGACATGGCCGGGCAGCGTAGCGAACGGGATTCCCTCGGCGAGGTCGCCATCGCTGCCGATGCGCTCTGGGGCGCCCAGACCCAGCGCTCCCTGGAGAATTTTCCCATCGGTGGGCAGCGCTTTCCGCTTGCTTTCATCCATGATTTCGCACTGGTGAAGAAGGCCGCGGCGCTGGCCAACTGCGAGTTGGGGGAGCTGACGGAGCGGCGCCGGGAGCTGATCTGTGCGGCCTGTGACGAGATCGTCGCCGGCCGGCACGACGACCAGTTCCCGTTGGTGGTCTGGCAGACCGGCAGCGGCACCCAGACCAACATGAACCTCAACGAGGTGATCGCCAATCGCGCCAACGAACTCGCCGGTGGCCGCCGCGGCGACCGCGAGCCCGTCCATCCCAATGATCACGTCAATCGCTCGCAGTCCTCCAATGACGTCTTTCCGACAGTGATGCACATCGCCGCGGCCCGGCAGCTGCGCGAACGCCTGCTGCCCGCCCTGGAGGCGCTGCATGGTGCCCTGGCTGCCAAGGAGGGAGAGTTCGCCGCGCTGGTCAAGACCGGCCGCACCCACTTGATGGACGCCACTCCGGTGACCCTGGGCCAGGAGTTCGGCGGCTACCGGGCACAGCTCGCCTATGCCCGCGAACAGCTCACCGCGGTGCTGCCCCAGGTGCAGGCACTGGCGCTGGGCGGCAGCGCGGTGGGCACCGGGCTCAATACTCCGCCCGGTTGGGCCGCGACCGTGACCGGGCACATCGCCGTGCTTGCCGGCGCTCCCTTCACTTCGGCCGCGGACAAATTCATGGCGCTGGCCGGTCACGAGGCCCTGGTCGATCTGCATGGCCGCCTGCGGGTGTTGGCCGGGGCCCTGTTCAAGATCGCCGCCGATATCCGCCTGCTGGGCAGTGGGCCGCGCTGTGGCCTGGGGGAGCTGCGCCTGCCGGCCAACGAGCCCGGCAGTTCGATCATGCCCGGCAAGGTGAATCCCACCCAGGTCGAGGCGCTGACCATGGTGGCGGTACAGGTGATGGGCAACGACGCCGCAGTGGGGTTCGCCGGCAGCCAGGGCCAGCTGGAGCTCAACGTCTTCAAGCCGTTGCTCATTCACAATGTGCTGGAGTCGATCGCGCTGCTGGCCGACGCCATGGACAGCTTTCGGACGCGCTGCGTGGCGGGGCTGCGCGCCGATCCGGATCAGCTGCAACTGCACCTGCGGCGGTCGCTGATGTTGGTGACAGCGCTGAGCCCGATTATCGGTTACGATTGCGCCGCAAAAATTGCCGGGAAGGCTTTTGCAGAGGGCATATCGCTGCGTGAGGCGGCGTTGGCCCTGGGCCATGTCGACGCCGAGACCTTCGATCGGGTGGTGGATCCAGCGCAAATGCTGGGGCCGCCCAGACCTTGAGCCGCGCCGCGATCGCCGCTTACCCCAACAGGACAGCTAGCCATGCCAGACACCCGAGCCGCCGAGGTGGCCATCCGCCTTTGTGACGTGAGCCTGAAGCGGGGCGATCGCCCGGTACTCGAAGGGTTTTCTCTGCAGATTCCCGCTGGCAAGGTCACTGCGGTGATGGGGCCCAGTGGCTGCGGCAAGACCACGGTGCTCAAGCTGATCACCGGCCAATTGCGACCCGATGCCGGGGAGGTCTGGGTGGGCGATATCCGGGTCGACCGGCTCGGTGGCGGCGAGCTCAGCGGCCTGCGCCGCAACATCGGAGTGCTGTTGCAGAACGGCGCCCTGTTCACCGATCTCACCTGCTTCGACAATGTCGCACTGCCGCTGCGCGAGCACACCGCCCTGCCGGAGACGCTGATCCGCCGGCTGGTGCTGTTGAAGCTGCAGACCGTGGGTTTGCGCGGCGCCGCCCAGATGTATCCGCGGGAGCTGTCGGGTGGCATGATCCGGCGCGTGGCCATGGCTCGAGCGATGGCCCTGGATCCCGGGGTGATCCTCTACGACGAACCCTTCGCCGGCCTGGATCCGATTTCCCTCGGCGCCTCGCTGCGCCTGATCCGCGAAGTCAACCGGGCGCTGGGCATTACCAGCGTGGTCATCACCCATGATGTCGCCGAGGTTCCGCAGTTTGCCGATTACTGCTGCATCATCGCCGATGGTCACGTAGTCGCGACAGGGACTCCGGAACAGCTGCACGACAGCGACCAGGAAGTGGTGCTGCAGTTCGTGGGTGGTCTGCCCGACGGTCCGGTACCCTTCCATTTCCCGGCCCCGTCGCTGGCCGAGGATCTGCTGGCGATGGATGCCTGAGCCATGGCCGACCCCCAGAACTTGAACAATCGGTTGTTTGCCGAGCCGATCCGGGAATTCGGCCGCGCAGGCCTGTTCTTGCTCACCGCCATTTCGCGGATGCGCTTTGGTCTGCTGCAGTGGGGTGAACTCCTCCGCCAGGTGTATTTCGTCGGTGTGCGCTCCCTGGTGATCATCGTGATCTGCGGGTTTTTCGTCGGTCTTGTGCTCACCCTGCAGACCTACGATACCCTGACGCGGTTCGGGGCCGGGGATGCCGTGAGCACGGTGCTGGCGCTGTCGCTGTTTCGGGAACTGGCGCCGGTCCTTACTGCGATTCTGTTTGCCGGCCGGGCCGGCACTTCGGTGACTGCCGAGATCGGCCTGATGAAAGCCACCGAGCAGCTCGACGCGCTCGACCTGATGGCCATCGATCCGCTCGAGCGAATCGTGCAGCCGCGGCTGCTCGCAGGGTTGATCGCGGTCCCGGCGCTGATCATGGTGTTCAATGTCACCGCGTTGCTCGGCGGTGTATTCTTTGCGGTCTATCTGATGGGTGGTGATCCCATCACCTTCTGGGGCAACATGCAGGCCTCGGTGGAGCTGGGCAAGGATTTCGGCGGCGGTCTGCTCAAGGGCGTGGTGTTCGGTTTTCTGGTCAGTTGGCTGGCCGTCTATTTCGGTTGGAGCGCCCGGCCCACCAGCGAGGGGGTCGCGCTCGCCACCACCCAGACGGTGATCGCCAGCGCCATTGCGGTGCTGCTGATCGACTTTGTGTTATCCGCATTCATGCTGTAATTCGGGAAATCATCTGTTATGAAATCCTCCCACCACATAGAATTCACCGCCGGGCTGTTCCTTTTGCTCGGCATTGCCGCACTGGTATTTCTGGCCTTCCATGCCACAGACGGTGGTGCCCTCGAAGGTGGGGGGTATGAAGTGGTGGCCGAGTTCGGCAATGTCGGCGGGCTCAAGCCGCGCGCCAATGTGAGCATGGGTGGGGTGCGGATCGGCAGCGTGGAGCGCATCAGCCTCGACTCCGATACCTTTACCGCGCGGGTGGTGATGACCATCAGTGATCGCTATCGCAATTTGCCCGATGACACCTCGGCATCGATTCTCACCAGCGGCATACTCGGCGACCAGTACGTCGGCCTGGAGCCCGGTGGTTCGCCGGAATACCTCGACGACGGCGATCAGATCCTGATTACACAGTCGGCGCTGGTCCTGGAGCAATTGGTCAGCCGCTTTCTGTTCAACAGTGGAGGAGAGCAGAAGCCATGAAACTCTGGTGGGGAATCGTGCTGATGGTGTTGGCGGCGGGGGCGCTCGCCGCCGAGCAGCCCGCTGCGATCGTGCGTGAGACCAGCGATCGGCTGTTCGCACTGATCGACGAAAACCGCACGGCCTACGAGGCCGAGCCCAGCCGCCTGCAGAAGGAAGTGCGGCGCCATCTGCTGCCCCATGTCGATACCCTCTATTCGGCGCGGCTGGTACTGGGCAGACATGGGCGCGGGCTGAGCGCGGATCAGGTGGCGGCGTTTGCCGATGGCCTCAGCGAACTGCTGGTGCGACGCTACGCCGAAGGCCTGCTAGAATTCAAAAACCGCGACCAGGTGACCATCCTCCCGGATCAGGGCGGCAACACCGAGCGCATGACCCGGGTGCGCACCAAAGTGCGTCTGGGCACTGGCAGCGAGGCCGCGGTCGACTATGTGTTTCGCTCGAAGGACGATCGCTGGCAGGTATTCGACGTCATCGTCGAGGGGATCTCCTATGTGGCCACTTTCCGCTCCCAGATCGGCGAGGAAATTCGCCGCGAGGGCTTCGAACGGGTGCTGAGCCGCCTGGAGGCGGGCGACCTGCAGCTCGAAACGGACGTCGATGACCAAGCGGCCTGAGCATGCACCGCGGACCATTGCGCTGCGCGGTGATCTCACCGCCCGCGAGGTTTCCCGGTGGTATGCGGACAGTTTGGCGTGGCGCCGGGCAGAATCCCTGCCCTTGACGGTCGATCTGGCGGGAGTCGGGCGCACCGACTCCAGTGCCCTGGCCCTGCTGCTCGAATGGCAGGCCTGGGCCCGGACCTGCGGAACCGCGATCGAATTCCACAATCCGCCCGCGGCGCTGAAGACCGTTGCCAACCTCAGTGCCGCCAGTGCTCTGCTGGGCTGGTCCGAAGACATGCCGGCAAGCCAGGAATAATCAGGGAGGAAATATGGGAAACAGCTATCTGCCGGTTGTTCTTTTGGCACTTCCCCTGCTGAGCGCCTGTGCGGGGAGCCAAGTCGTGAAAGAACCCCACCCCAGGGATCCCTGGGAGGGTTACAACCGCGCCATGTACAGCTTCAATCGCACGCTGGACAAGGCGGTACTGCGCCCGGTGGCACGCGGATACGACTGGGTCCTGCCCGGCCCGGTCCAGGACGGTGTCGGCAACGTCTTTACCAACCTGCATTATCCGGTGGTAATCCTCAACCTCGCACTGCAGGGCCGGCCGGCCGCCAGCGGGGCGGCCTTGGGCCGCTTCGTGATCAACAGCACGCTCGGGGTCGCCGGGGTTTTCGACGTCGCCACCCGTCTGGAAATCCCCGAGTTCGATGAGGACTTCGGCCAGACTCTGGCGGTATGGGGGTGGCGCGACAGCCGCTATCTGATGTTGCCGCTGCTCGGGCCGTCCACCCTCCGTGACGGTCCGGCGGGGGGCGTCGACTGGGCCACCGACGTGGCCTGGAACTGGGCGCGGGACGAGGCCGGCTATGGCCTGGTCGCCGTCGAGGTGGTGGATACCCGGGCCGGTCTGCTCGACCGCGAGGACGACCTCGAGGAATCCTACGACGAATACCTGTTCGTGCGCGATGCCTGGTTGCAGCATCGCGACTTTCTGATCGACAACGGCGAATCCGAGCTGCCGGACTACGAAGACTTTCTCGAGGACGGCGAATAGGGCCGTCACTCCAGCATGGCCTTGAGGGCCGCCAGCGAGGCATTGCCCTGCTGGCGGCGGACTTCCGGCGGTAGGGCTTCCCCGAATCCTTCCCGCTCGACCTCGTCGGCGGGCAACTCGTCGAGGAAGCGACTGGGGGTGGTTTCCCGGGACTCCCCGAACTGCCGACGTCGTTCCGCCAGGGTCAGGGTCAGGGATTCCCGGGCCCTGGTGAGCCCCACATAGGCCAGGCGCCGCTCCTCGGCGACATCCCCGCTGTCCAGGCTGTTGCGATGGGGCAGCAGGCCTTCCTCCATGCCCATCAGGAACACGTGGGGGAACTCCAGGCCCTTGGCCGCATGCAGGGTCAGCAGCTGAACCCGGTCATCGTCGGCTTCGTCCCGTTGACGGTCCAGCAGATCGACCAGCAGCAACCGGCCGATTGCCGCGGCCAGGTCACTGTCACCGTCCTCTTCCGCCCGCCGTGCCAAGGTGTTGGCGATCTGGGCGATCAGGAGTTCGACATTTTTCAGCCGCGCCTCGGCGGCTGCCGTGCTGCTCGCGTTCTGTACCACCCAGCCGGTGTAATCCATGTCCTCGATCAGGGTGCGGACGGTGTCCACCCCGCCATCATGGGTACAGGCTTCCGCCAACTCATCGAACCAGGCGCGAAACCGCAGCAGACGTTCGCGCGCCGCGGGCTCGAGCAGGGCGCCGAGCCCGAGTTCGTTACTCGCCGCATACAGGGAAATTCCCCGTTCACCCGCGTAATCGCCGAGTCGTTCCAGGGTTGTGGCGCCGATCTGGCGGCGTGGCGTATTGATGATCCGCAGGAAGGCGGTGTCGTCGTCCGGATTGACCAGCAACCGGAGGTAAGCCAGCAGGTCGCGGATCTCGGTGCGCGCATAGAACGAAGTGCCGCCGCTGAGTTGATAGGGGATGTTGAGCAGACGCAGCTTGGTCTCCAGAGGTCGCGCTTGATGATTGCTGCGATAGAGTACCGCGAAGGATCCCAGCGGCAGGCCGCGCCCGGCGCGCAGCTGCAGGATCTCGTTGGCTACCCGCTCGGCTTCGGCATCCTCGCTGGCGCAGCGGATGACGCGGATCGGATCCCCGCGGCCACGATCGCACCAGAGGGTCTTGGGATACAGGTGTTCGTTGTTGGCGATCAGTGCATTGGCGGCCTTCAGGATGCGGCCCGAGCAGCGATAATTCTGTTCCAGCTTGACCACTTCGAGGTCGGGGAAGTCGCGCTGCAATTGCGCCAGATTCTCGGGCTGCGCGCCGCGCCAGGCATAGATCGACTGATCGTCGTCGCCGACAACGGTGAGCTGTCGGTGGTCGGCGGTGAGCATGCGGATCAGCTCGTACTGGGCGCGGTTGGTATCCTGATATTCATCGACCAGCAGGTGGCGGATGCGCCGTCGCCAGCGGTCGAGATGTGCCGGATGCTCGGTGAAGAGCCGGATTGGCTGCACGATCAGGTCGTCGAAGTCGACCGCGTTGTAGGCGGTGAGCGCACGCTCGTAACGTTGATAGAGATCGGCGAGGCGCAGTTCCTGATCGTCGGCCGCATGGGAGTGGGCCCGTCCGGGGCTCACCAGCTGGCTTTTCCAATGGGAGATGCGCAGCAGCGCGGCGTCCAGCGGCGCCTCTTCGGCGCCGATGAGAAGCTGCTGGAGGAGTCCCCGGCCGTCCGCGGCGTCGAACAGGCTGAAGCCGGAGCGCCGCCCCACCAACCCCGGGTCGCGGCGGAGGATCCCCAACCCGAGTTGGTGGAAAGTGGAGACCCGCAGGCCGCGGCTCGCCGTGCGGCTGAGCTCGGCGGTCACGCGTTGTTTCATTTCACGCGCCGCCTTGTTGGTGAAGGTGACCGCGGCGATGCCTGGGGCCGCGACCTTGCCGGATGCGATCAGGTGCGCGATCCGGTGGACGATGACGCTGGTCTTGCCGCTGCCGGCTCCGGCCAAGACCAGCAGGGGGCCGCCGTGGTGGCGGACGGCGCGCTTCTGTTCGGGATTGAGTCGCGGCATTTGGGGGAGGGATGAAAAAGGGCCCGATTGTACTGATCTTTTCGGCGGTAATGTCATGCTCAGCAGTCTCGGTCGTGCGCCTGGCAGGAACGCCACACCGGCGCTCTGAGCCATTGCGTGATTACCGAAAAATCCCTACGGGCCTGGATGTTGCGGTTGCGGGGTGCTGGAAGCCAATGAGCGACTGAAGAACCGCTGGCCTTGCACTTGTTGCCGGATTACGCCCCCGACCTGAACTCGGATGAACTGGTGTGAAGTCAGGCCAAGCGCACCGTCGCTGTAACCAAATTAGCCGCGTGGCCCACTTAGTGTGGCGATGAAACCATTCCCATGGGGTCTGGCGTCATCCAGTGGGTTTCGAGCTGGCGAATTCTGCTGGAGACAGCGAAACCAGCCCATTTCGAGATCAATATTCAGCGCTTCTCCTGCCGGGATGCACAGGAGATACAGAGGGTCGCGGCGGGGTCGGTTTCCAAGCGGCGGACCGCGATCTCTTCCTCGCAGGTAACGCACAGGCCGTAATCGTCGCTCTGAATACGGGTGAGTGCTGCATGAATGCGCTGCAACTGGATTTCACGACGGCGCTGGGCCTCTATGGCCATGGCTTGTCCCTGCATGGCGTCCATGCGCGAGAGTCGGCCGATGCTCGCCTGATCGAGCGTCACCGGCTTGGTGGAGTCTTTGGCGGCAGCCTTGCTTGTCAGCAGTTCCTGTTGCTGCGCTTCCAGCAGCTGGCGAAAGTGTTCGAGCTGTTTGGGTGTCATGACCGTTCGCTTTCCCTTATTCGATTTCGTCGCAGCGGTTTGCCCGGAGATATTTTTCGCACGTGCGCTCGAAGGCTTTTATTTCGGACTCTGGCCGCTGGCCGTAATGACCAGGCAGGATACCGTCATCGGCGACCGATTCGTTCAGCTTCTCCAGCGGATCGTCCTGATACCCTGCGTACCGGGAAAGCTGGTGGATGATGGTGCCGCCAGGTGATCAGAGTTGGTCACGATACTGGTCGAAGGTATTTCCGAACAAACCCTCGGCATACTGGGTAAGGGGTAGAACCCACTCGCTCTTACCGGATTGGATGATTGTCAGGCCTTAGCGGTTCTGACTGGCGCCTTACCGGCAGCAGTTTGTCTCAGCTTGGGCCGGAGGGATAGGGGTTTGCTGGCGGCTCGTCTACGAAAGCCGGTTACGGAAGTCTGCATACCCGAATTGCCTTACGATGCGCAGCGCGTCGGTCTCTGGATTCCAGATCGCGATGGCGGGCAGGGGCACGCCGTTGAAGGTATTGGTCTTGACCATGGTGTAGTGCGCCATGTCGGCGAACAGCAAGCGCTGGCCGATTTCCAGGGGCGCGGCGAAGGCGTAGTCGCCGATCACGTCGCCGGCGAGGCAGGTCTGGCCGCCGAGGCGGTAGCTGTGCGGCAGTTCGCCCGGTCCTGCGGCGCCCAGGATGCGCGGCCGGTAGGGCATTTCCAGCACGTCCGGCATATGGCAGGTGGCCGAGGTATCGAGGATGGCGAGGTTGCGGTCGTTGCGCTTGAGATCGAGCACTTCGGCGACCAGCACTCCGGTATCCAGGGCCACGGCTTCGCCGGGTTCCAGATAGACGGCGAGGCCGTGGCGCGCGCGGAAGTCGCGGATCAGCTCGATCAGCGCCTCGACCTGGTAGTCGGCGCGGGTGATGTGGTGGCCGCCGCCGAAATTGATCCACTCCAGGCGTTCGAGCCAGGGGCCGAACTGGGCCTCGACGGCGGCCAGGGTGCGCGCCAGCGGCGGCAGGTCCTGTTCGCACAGGGTGTGGAAGTGCAGGCCGCTGATGCCGTCGAGGTTGGCACCGGCCAGTTCGTCCAGGGTGATGCCGAGTCGCGAGCCCGGCGCGCAGGGATCGTAGAGCGGCGTGGCGCCCTCGGAGTGGCGCGGGTTGATGCGCAGGCCGAAGCGCAGCTGCGGGCGGCGTTCGCGCGCGCCGAGGCAGCGCTCGCGGAAGTGGTGCCACTGGTGCACCGAGTTGAACACCAGGTGATCGGAGTACGCCAGGACTTCGTCGAAGTCGGCATCGCGATAGGCGGCGCAGAAGGTGTGGACCTCGCCCCCGAATTCCTCTCGGCCGAGGCGGGCCTCATACAGCCCACTGGCGCAGGTGCCGGACAGATAGCGGCGTACCAGGGGTGCCACGGCAAACATCGAAAAGGCCTTGAGTGCGAGCAGTACCCTGGCGCCGCTGTCGGCCTGCACCCGGGCGAGCAGACGCAGGTTGTCCGCCAGCGCGGCCTCGTCCACCACATAGCAGGGCGAGGGCACGCGGGCCGGATCGAATCTTACAAAGTGGTCGCTTGCCACGGCAGGCCATAGCGGTTGAGGGCGTCCATGAAGGGGTCTGGGTCGAGCTGCTCCATATTGAACACGCCTGCGCCGCGCCACTGGCCGGTGAGCATCATCAGGGCGCCGATCATGGCCGGCACGCCGGTGGTGTAGGAGATCGCCTGCGAGCCCACCTCTCGGTAGCAGGCCTCGTGGTCGCAGATGTTGTAGATGTAGTGGGTCTCCTCGCGGCCGTCGCGGGTGCCCCTGGCGACACAGCCGATGCAGGTGCGGCCCTTGGTGAGTGGCCCCAGGCTGCCGGGGTCGGGCAGCACCGCCTTGAGAAATTGCAGCGGCACGATTTCCTGGCCGTTGTAGGTCACCGGGTCGATGCGCGTCATGCCGACGTTCTGCAACACTTCCAGGTGCTTGAGGTAGTTGTCGGAAAAGGTCATCCAGAAGCGTGCGGTCTCGATCTCCGGCAGGTGCCTGACCAGGGATTCGAGCTCCTCGTGATACATCAGGTAGATCTTGCGGGGTCCGATGCCCGCGGGGAAGTCGAATTCCTGGCTGACGCTGAGCGGATCGGTTTCGCGCCACTGGCCGTTCTCCCAGTAGCGACCCTTGGCGGTCACTTCGCGGATGTTGATCTCCGGGTTGAAATTGGTGGCGAAGGGTTGGCCGTGGTCGCCGGCGTTGCAATCGATGATGTCCAGCTCGCGGATGCGGTCGAGCTTGTGCTTGCGCAGCCAGGCGGTGAAGACATTGGTGACGCCCGGATCGAAGCCGCTGCCGAGCAGCGCCATCAGCCCCCGTTCGCGAAACCGCTCCTGGTACGCCCACTGCCAGGAGTATTCGAAGGCGGCCTGGTCGCGGGGTTCGTAGTTGGCGGTGTCCAGGTAGTGGACGCCGGTCGCCAGGCAGGCATCCATGATGGTCAGGTCCTGATAGGGCAGGGCGACGTTGACCACCAGTTCGGGCCGCACTCGTTCGATCAGCGCGCTGAGCTCGGCCGGGTCGTCGGCATCCACTCGGGCGGTCTCGATGGGGTGGGAGATCTGCGCGGCGATGGCGTCGCACTTGGCTTTGGTGCGGCTCGCCAGCACGATATCCGTGAAGACTTCCGGCACCTGGGCGCACTTGTGGGCGACCACCTGGCCGACGCCGCCCGCTCCGATGATCAGTACCTTGGCCATGCAGTACCCTCGTTCAACGCTCGAAGTAGGTGTAGCCACGCAATCCGGTGGCGTAGAGTTCCACCAGCTGCTGGCGTTCCACTGGACTGATCTTGCCGCTGCGTACGCCGCGTTCGGCGCTATGGCGAAACTTCTGCAGCAGAGTCTGGGGGTGGTACTCCACATAGCTCAGCACGTCGGCCACGCTGTCGCCCTCCACCTCCTTGACGTAGTCGAAGTTGCCGTCGGCATTGATCCGCACGCTCACCACATGGGTGTCGCCGAGCAGGTTGTGGAGATCGCCCAGGGTCTCCTGGTAGGCGCCGACCAGAAATACCCCCAGGTAGTATTCGTCGCCGGCGACCAGCGGGTGTAGTGGCAGGGTCTTGTGCAGGGCGCCGTCCCAGGCGAAGCGGTCGATCTTGCCGTCGCAGTCGCAGGTGATGTCGGCCAGGATCGCCCGCCGGGAGGGTGCTTCGTCGAGGCGGTGAATGGGCATGATCGGGAATATCTGGTCGATCGCCCAGATGTCGGGCAGCGACTGAAACACGCTGAAGTTGCCGTAGTAGATATCGGAGAGGCCCTCTTTCAGACCGGCGAGATCCGGATACTCATCTTCGCGGCCGATGATGACGGTTTTGATGCGCTGCAGGATTTCAAGATAGATGTTCTCGGCCAGCGCCCGCGAGCGCAGGTTGATCTGACCGCGGCGGAACAGGTCGCAAATCTCGTCGCGGTAGAACAGCGCGTCGTTGTAGCACTCCTGGGCGCGGGCGAAGTTGACCGTGGCCATCACTTCCCAGAGGTTGTGCACGTTCTCGTGCTCATCTTCCGCGACGATTTCCGGCAGCCGGTGGGCCTCGAAGCGGGTCACGTCGAGAATGTTGAAGATCAGTACCGAGCCGTAGGCCACCAGTGCCCGGCCGGACTCGGTGATTATGGTGGGGTGGGAGATGTCGTGGAGGTCGAGCGCGCTCATCACCACTTCGACAATATCCAGGCAGTACTCTTCCAGCGAGTAGTTCATGCTGTGGACATGGCTGGAGCGGCTGCCCTCGTAGTCCACCGCCAGGCCGCCGCCGAGATCCAGGTTGCCGAGCGGTGCGCCTTCGCGGGCCAGGTCGACGTAATAGCGGCAGGCCTCCATGACTCCGGTGCGGATGTCGCGGATGTTGGGGATCTGCGAACCCAGGTGGACGTGCAGCATTTCCATGCAGTCGAGCATGTCGTTAGCCTTGAGCTCGTCGACCAGGTCGATCAGCTGCATGGAGGTCAGCCCGAAAATGCTGCGATCTCCGCTGGTGGCGTTCCAGTGGCCACTGACCCGGGACGACAACTTGACGCGCGCGCCGATCCTCGGGCGGATGCCGGCGTTCTGGCCACAGCGGATCAGCAGCGGCAGTTCCGCCGGTGTCTCCACTACGAAGAAAATCCGGTAACCGAGCTTCTGTGCCATCAGGCCGAGGTTGATGAACTCCTCGTCCTTGTAACCATTGCAGACGATATAGCCCTGATCGGCATCCAGGCTGGCCAGGGCGATGAGCAATTCCGCCTTGCTGCCGGCCTCCAGACCATGCCCGAAACGGGCGCCGAAACTGGCCACCTCGTCGATGACCTGCGACTGCTGGTTGACCTTGATGGGGAATACGCCCCGATAACTGCCGCGGTAGCCGGATTGGGCAATGGCGCGGGCAAAACTTTGATTGAGCAACGCGATCTGGGCGTCGAGGATGTTTTCGATGCGCACCAGCACCGGCATGGGCAGGCCGCGCTCTTGCAGGCCGCGTACGATATCAATGAGGTTGACGGTGCAGTTTTCGCCGCCGATCTCGGCGCGGACCTGGAGCAGTCCGGTCGCGGAGACCTGGAAATGCCCGGCGCTCCAGTAGTCGACCCCGTACAGATCGGCGGCGCGTTCCGCGGTCCAGTCGGCATCATGGTGCTGCGGGGAGCTCGGGTTCATGACTGCCTCCCGGGGCGGGAAAAACGCCGCGAATGGTGCGACTAATCGGGGTCGAATTCAAGCTTTATGACGGAGGCGCAGCTCGGTCTCCGCGCCCGCCGCGTCACCGGAACGGATGCCGCAGGACGATGGTCTCGACCCGGTCCGGCCCGGTAGAGATGATGTCGATGGGTACGTCGACCACTTCCTCGATGCGCTCGATGTAGGCGCGCGCCGCCGCCGGCAGCTGGCCCAGCGAAGTGGCGCCGAGGGTCGATTCGCGCCAGCCCGGCAGGGTCTCGTAGACCGGGACGATGCCGGCATAGTCGTCGGCATGCAGCGGCGCCGGGATGTCGGTGCCGTCGGCACTTCGATAACCGACACAGATCTTGACTTCGTCGAGACCGTCGAGCACGTCCAGCTTGGTCAGGCAGAGTCCGGACATGCTGTTGACCTCCGCGGCGGTGCGCAGGGCCACGGCGTCGAACCAGCCGCAGCGCCTCGGCCTGCCGGTGGTGGCGCCGACCTCGTGTCCCTTGGTCGACAGATGGCGGCCGATCTCGCAGAACAACTCGGTGGGAAAGGGGCCGGAGCCGACTCTGGTGGTGTAGGCCTTGGTGATGCCGAGCACGTAATCGAGATACAGGGGGCCGAAGCCGCTGCCGGTCGCCGTGCCCCCGGCCGTGGTGTTGGAGGAGGTCACGAATGGGTAGGTGCCGTGATCGATGTCCAGCAGCGAGCCCTGGGCGCCCTCGAAGAGAATGTTTTCGCCGTTGCGCCGGGCGCTATGGAGAATGCCTTTGACGTCGGCGAGCAAGGGTCGCAGTGCCTTTGCCCAGACCGCCGCGCGTTCCAGCACCTCGCCGAGGTCGCTTTCGGCGGTCCGGTAGTAGTGCCTGAGCAGGAAGTTGTGGTAGTCGAGTAGTGCGCGCAAGCGCTCTGCGAATACTTCGCCCTTGAACAGGTCGCCCAGGCGCAGGCCGCGGCGCGCGACCTTGTCCTCGTAGGCCGGACCTATGCCGCGCCCGGTGGTGCCGATGCGCTCGGCACCCCGGGCATCCTCCCGGGCCAGATCGAGCGCCACATGGCTGGGTAGGATCAGCGGGCAGGCGGGCGACAGCCCGAGCCGTTCGCGCACGGGCACGCCGCGGGCTTCCAGTTCGGTGATCTCGGTGAGCAGCGCGTCCGGTGCCAACACCACGCCGTTGCCGATCAGGCAGCGCACGTCGGCGCGCAGGATTCCCGACGGGATAAGGTGGAGAATGGTCTTGTCACCGTCGATGACCAGGGTATGACCGGCGTTGTGGCCGCCCTGGAAACGTGCCACCAGTTTGGCCTCGTCGGTGAGCAAGTCGACGATCTTGCCCTTGCCTTCGTCGCCCCACTGGGAGCCCAGAACCACGATGTTCTTGCCCATGATGCTTTTCCTTCAGGGTGCCGGCGGCGCTGGATCGACCCGGTAGCCGGCCGGGCCCTCGGCGAGGACGCGATCGCAACCCAGCTCGGCGAGATTCACCTGTTGACCGGCGAAGCCGCACACGACCCGCTCTCCGGCGGCGCGCAGGCGGGTGATCTCGGTCTGTGCCCCGGGGCCCAGTTCGGCGGGGGCGAAAATACCCGGCGCCACCGGGTTGGCTGCGGCCACCAGGTCGCACAGGAAGCCCAGGTCGATCCCGAATCCAGTGGCGGGACGGGCGCGGCCGAACTCGGCGCCCACCCGGTCGTAGCGGCCACCATGACCCAGGGCGGCGGTGGTCGCTGGACAGTAGGCGGCGAACACGATGCCCGTGTGGTAGTGGTAACCGCGCAGCTCACCGAGATCGAGAAACAGCCCCAGCCGGGGGTGGCGCCGGCCCAGAGCCTCCACCACAGCGCCCAGTGCGCGCAGCGCCCCATGGACCGCGGCCGGCGCGTCCTGGAGTTCGGCGGCGGCGCGATCCAGGACTTCGACCCCGCCGCACAGGGCCGGCAGTGCGGCCAGCAGCCGGGCGAGGCGCCGATCGGGTATCTCCCGCGCCAGCCAGGAGGCGAGCCCGGCATCCTTGCGTTGCAGCAGGTCGAAGAGTTCGCGTTTGCGCTTTGCGTCCAGATCCAGTTCGCTTTCGAGGCTGCGGTAGATGCCGACATGGCCCAGGTCCAGGTGCAGTTGCTCGAGACCGGCGTGGTGCAGAGTCGCCACCAGCAGCGCCATCACCTCCAGGTCCGCTTCCAGGGCGGACTCGCCGAAGAGTTCGACGCCGAGTTGAATCGGCGAGCGCGACTCGAGCGGATTGCGCGGCCGGGTATAGAGCACCTGGCCGGCATAGCAGAGTCGGGTAGGGCCCTCCCGGCGCAGGCTGTGGGCGTCCATGCGTGCCGCCTGGGGGGTGATATCGGCGCGCACGCCCATCATACGGCCGCTGATCTGGTCGGTGATCTTGAAAGTCATCAGGTCGAGGTCGGAGCCGACACCGCTGAACAGCGCCGTGGTGAATTCCGCGAGCGGTGGGATCACCAGGTCGTAACCCCAGGTATGGTAGAGATCGAGCAGCCGGCGGCGCAGCCGTTCGACGCGCAATGCGCGGTCGGGCAGGATCTCCTCGATGCCGTCGGGCAGCAGCCAGCGATCGTCGCAATCCATGATCATTCCCTCGGGTAGCGCCGCTACCGGCTCAGGTTCAGCAGCAGCGCGCCCGCCGCGAGCATGGTGAAGCCGATCAGACGCAGGCTGCGATCGTTGATTCGGGTGGCGGTGAGCGCCGCTTCACGCCAGCGCCCGGGCGCGGCGAACGGCAGCAGGCCTTCGATGATCAACATCAGGCACAGTGCCCGCAGCAGTTCTTGCCACGCCATTTACCGCCCTCAAGCTGAATGCCGGGATTGTTGCGCCGGGGCTCGTGTTTGGGCCTCCCGGCGCAGTTTCGGCCACAAAAAAACCGGGTCGCCCCGGTTGCGGAATGCTAGCACCTCGGGCGAGGGCTGTCGCCCTCGCCGCTCAGTTTTTTTCCGCCTTGCTGTCTTTCAGGTACCGGAAAAAGTCGCTGTCCGGTTCCAGTACCAGCAGGTCGTCGCGAGACGCGAAGGAGTCGCGATAGGCCTGCAGGCTGCGGGTGAAGGCGTAGAACTCGGGATCCTGCTGGAAGGCTTGCGCATAGATGCCGGCGGCCTCGGCATCGCCGTCGCCGCGCACCAGCTGTGCGTCCCGGTAGGCGTTGGCGCGGATCACGGTGACCTGGCGATCGGCTTCGGCGCGTAACTTTTCGGCCGTCTCCAAGCCCAGCGCGCGCAGCTCGCGCGCCTCTTTCTCACGCTCGGCGGTCATGCGCTGAAAGACCTGTTCACTGACTTCCTGCGGCAGGTCGATACGGCGTACACGCACGTCGAGCACCTCGACGCCCAGGGACTTGAGCACCGCGGTATTGAGGGTGGCGGTCATTTCATGCATCAATCGATCGCGTTCGCCGGAAACCACTTCGTACAGGGTGCGGGTGCCGAACTCGTTGCGCAGGCCGTCATTGATGCGGTCCGCGAGCCGGCTGCGGGTGATGTTCTCGACCCCGCCCGTCGCCTTGTAGTAGGTCTGGACATCGGCGATGCGCCACTTGGCGAAGGAGTCGACGATCAGTCGCTTGCGCTCGATGGTGAAGAAACTCTCGGGTTCGCCGTCCACGGTCAGCACGCGGGCGTCGAACTTCTTGACCTGGTGAATGACCGGCAGCTTGATATGCAGGCCGGGAGCAATGTCGGTCTCGATGATGCGGCCGAACTGCAGCATGATGGCGCGCTCGGTCTCCTTGACCACGAACAGTGCGCCGTTCAATACCAGCAGGATCAGTGCGAGCCCGATCAGGGCCAGGGTCTTGCGATCTGCGGCCATGTTACCTGCCCTCCCGGCGAGGAGTTGAAGCCACCTGGCGGCGCAGCAGATCGGCCGCGCGCCCGGCGATATCGTTGAGCTGGTCGTTGTTGAGCTGGCTCGTGCCGCCTTTCACCGGCCGGTCGGCGCCGGCCAGCTTATCGAGCGGCAGATAGAGCAGGTTGTTGCCGCCACTGACATCCACCAGCACCTTGGAAGTGTTGCCCAGTACTTCGGAGATGGCTTGTACATAGAGGCGTTGGCGGGTCACCTCCGGGGCCTTGCGGTACTCGGTGAGCAGTTTTTCGAAGCGCTGCGCCTCCCCTTGGGCTTCGGCGATCACCTGTTCCCGATAGCCCTCGGCCTCCTCGATGGTGCGCTGCGCCCGCCCCCGCGCCTCGGGCACCACGCCGTTGGCGTAGGATTGCGCCTCGTTGATCACCCGCTCGCGATCCTCCCGCGCCTTGACCACATCGTCGTAGGCGGCGCGCACCGCGGAAGGCGGTTTCGCCTCCTGGACATTGACCTTGACGATATTGATGCCGGTGCGGTACTGGTCGAGGTAACTCTGCAGACGGCGCGCCACCGCGACACTGAGTTCGGCGCGTCCGGTGGAGATCACCTCATCGAACTTGGTGCTGCCGACCTCGTGGCGCAGGGCGCTGTCGGTGGCCTCGCGGAGGCTGAGTTCGGGATCCCGGACCTCGAGCACATAGTCCTTCACGTCGCCGACGTTGTATTGCACCGTGAGCGGCAGTTCGACGATGTTCTCGTCCTCGGTGAGCATCTCGTTGCGCGGCTGCGTCTGGTAGCGGCGCTCGGTGGTCACCGCCACCTTGATGACCTGATCCACGAAGCGCGGCCGCCAATGCAGCCCCTCGGTGGTGATCTGGTGGAACTTGCCGAAGCGCAATACCACTGCCTGTTGCTGGGCGTCGACCTGGTACCAGCCGGACAGGAACCAGAGCGCGGCGAGCACCACGAGGATGGCGATCACTGGCCCGCTGCCGAGACTGCGGTCACTGCCGCCGCCTCCGCCGCCGCCGCCGAAGATGCGATTGAGGCGATCGGTGAAGCGCTTCAGTACCGCGTCGAGATCCGGCGGCGACTTGCCGCCACTGCCCCAGGGATCTTTGCCGCCGGGTTCGTTCCAGCCCATCGTCCACTCCAGCTTATCGGGTCTTGGCCTTGTGTATCTGTCCTCCGGATGCGTGATCCGGGGGCTGCGGCTTATCGGTTTGCGGAATGCATGTCCCGCGTCCGGTCATCGAGGATCCGCTGCAGCCGCGCAGCGGGGATGCACAGGTCGACCATGGTACCACCATCGTCGGTTGGGCTCTCCGCCACGACCGCCATGGCTTCGTAGAGCCGGGCGCGGGTGCGGCCCTGCTGGGGTGCGAGATAGATGCGCCGGCGTACCAGGTCAGGGGACAGGCACTGCCCCAACGCACTATAGAGCAGCGACAGACCTGCGCCGCGCGCCGCCGACAACCAAACCGCCCGCGGGCAGCCCTGGGCGTCGCGATCCAGTCTCGGCGCGGCACCTGACAAGCGGTCGATCTTGTTGAACACCTGCAGTCTGGGCACTTCGGCGGCGCCGATCTCTTCGAGCACTCCGGCGACACAGGCGGTCCTTGCCTCCAGATCGGGGTCCGCGGCGTCAACGATTTCCAGAATCAAATCGGCCGCCGCGGCCTCCTCGAGCGTGGCGCGAAAGGCCGCCACCAGCTGGTGGGGAAGCTCGCGAATGAAACCCACGGTGTCGGAGAGCACCACGGCCCCGATGCCGGGCACGGCAATGCGTCGCAATGTGGGATCCAGGGTGGCGAACAGCTGATCGGCGGCCGGCACGTCGGCGTGGGTGAGCGCGTTGAACAGGGTCGACTTGCCGGCATTGGTGTAACCCGCCAGCACTACGATGGGCACCCCGCGCCGCTGCCGCGCGGCGCGGCCCAGCCCGCGGCGGCGCTGGACCAGATCCAGTTTGCGCCGAATGGCGTCGATGCGCCTGCGAATCAGCCGGCGATCGGTTTCGAGCTGGGTTTCCCCGGGGCCGCGCAGGCCGATGCCGCCCTGCTGGCGGGCGAGATGGCTGGACCGGCCGACCAATCGGGGCAACAGGTGGTCGAGCTGGGCGAGCTCGACCTGCAGGCGGCCTTCGTGGGTGCGGGCGCGGCGCGCGAAGATGGCCAGGATCAGACCGGTGCGGTCGAGGACGCGGCAGCCCAGCGCTCGCTCTAGGTTGCGTTCCTGGCTGGGGCTGAGTTGGTGATCGAAGATGGCGAGATCCGCCTTGGTCGCTGCCAGGGCGGTGCGCAGTTCGTCGACCTTGCCGGAGCCAATGAAGGTGCCCGGGTCCGGGCGTTCGCGGCGCCCGCCGAGGCGGGCGGTGACCAGGCCACCGGCGGCGGCTACCAGGTCGTCGAATTCCCGCGGGTCTGGGTCGCGCCTGTCACCCAGGTCGATGGCCACCGCCACCGCGTGTTCGGGCTGTGCAATTGTGGGTCTACCCAATCAGCTCTCCGTGTCGCCGTCGTCGTCTTCCTGTCCGGGAACCGCCATGGGCAGACGCACCGGGCGCGCTGGAACCACGGTGGAGATGGCGTGCTTGTACACCATCTGGCTGACGGTGTTCTTGAGCAGCACGACGAACTGGTCGAAAGACTCGATCTGGCCCTGGAGCTTGATGCCGTTGACGAGAAAAATCGAAACCGGAATGCGCTCCTTGCGCAGTAGATTGAGAAAAGGGTCTTGTAGGTTGTGCCCTTTTGACATGATGTGGCTCCTGGGTGGCTTGGTGATATGGCGGTACTGGAACTCGGGGGTATTGATTTCGGGCTGCGCCCGCGCCCGCAAAAAATGTTGGACAAGCCCTGATCGGCGGAGTTCTCCGCGTGCCAGAAATGATACGTGCGGTATCCGACGATGTATATCTGGGCGATCAATGCAATTTCAAGCGTCGGATCAGGGTTTCCGCGAGCCCGCCGTGCACCGCAGTGAAGGGATCGATCTGCGCTTGCAACGGCGCGCGCCAATTGCGCAGCCAAGTGAGCTGACGCTTGGCCAATTGCCGGGTCGCGGCGCGGGCGGCGGCGGCCATTTCGGCCTCGTCGCAGTCCCCGGACAGATGGGACCATGCCTGCCGGTAGCCTGCGGTGCGCAGGGCCGGCAATCCGCCATGCAGATCGCCGCGCGCATGCAGCGCCCGGACCTCGTCGAGCAGGCCGGCGTCCAGCATGGCCGCGAAGCGCCGTTCGATCTGGTGGTGCAATTGCCGTCGGTCTGCCGGGACCAGGGCGATCATCCTCAGCTCATAGTCCGCTGCCACCGGGCGCTGGCGCTTCGGGAGCAGCCGGGAGGCCGGCTGCCCGGTGACACGGCAGATCTCCAGTGCGCGTTGGATGCGCTGCGAGTGTCTGGGATGCAGGCGGGCCGCAGTCTCCGGATCGATCTGCGCCAGCTCGGCGTGCAGGTGCGGCCAGCCATGCTGCGCCGCCGTTGCAGCCAATTCCGCGCGTATCGCCGGATCTGCCGGCGGCAGTTCCGCGATACCTTCACAGAGCAACTGGAAATAGAGCATGGTGCCGCCGACCAGCAGGGGGATGCGGCCGCTGGCGCTGCTCGCCGCCATCTCGCGCCGGGCGTCGGCGATGAACTCGGCGCCGGAATAGGTTGCGGCGGGATCGCGGATGTCCACCAGCCGGTGCGGAGCCCGCGTCAGGGTCTCCCGATCCGGCTTGGCGGTGCCGATATCCAGGCCCCGGTAGACCTGGGCGGAATCGACGCTGATGATGTCCACCGGCAGGCGTTCGTGCAGCTCGAGGGCCAACGCGGTCTTTCCCGACGCCGTGGGGCCCAGGATGGCGAGTGCCGGCGGGCGCCGCTGCGGCGTGGCCATTCAGCGGCCCCGCAGAAAGAGCTGATCGAGCTCCGCCAGGGGGATCTGGGTCCAGGTGGGGCGGCCGTGATTGCACTGGCCGCTGCGCGGGGTGCGCTCCATGGCCCGCAACAGGGCATTCATCTCCGCCACCGTGAGCCGGTCGTTGACATGTACCGCCGCGCGGCAGGCCATGTTGCCCAATACCCCATCGATGTGTGCCGCCAGGCGTTCGGCGCCGCCGGCCGCCAGCACGTCGGCGAGTACGTCGCGTACCAGGCCCTCGGCGTCGGCGTCGCGCACCAGCGCGGGGATGGCGCGGATGCGCAGCGCGGCCGGGCCGCTGCGGTCGATCTCCAGGCCGATTGCCCGAAACGCCGCCGCACAGTCCTCCGCGGCGTCGGCTTCGCTGGCGCTGACCCGGAGCTCGAGCGGAACCAGGAGTGGCTGCGTGGCCAGGTTACCGCGCTGATGGGCGGTCTTCAGACGTTCGTAGAGCACCCGTTCGTGAGCGGCGTGGAGGTCGACCAGCACCAGGCCCTCCTGGTTCTCGGCGAGAATGAAGGCGCCCTTGAGCTGGGCCAGGGCATAGCCCAGCGGCGGCGGTTCGGCACCGTCGGCGGGTTCCTCGCGTTCCGCGGGGGCCTGCTCCGGGTGCAGGTCGCGGTAGGCCGCCAGTTGCTCGCGAATCGCTCCCGGCCGCGGTTGCGCCAGGGCCATCTGCGGTTGCACTCCGGGTCCGGGCGCCGCGGCTTGTTCGCCGCTGTCGATGCGCGCCGGTGGCGGGCGCGTATCTCCGGGGCTGATCTCGGCCAGTGCGCGGTGCAGGCTGCCGAACAGGAAGTCGTGGATGTCGCGGGACTCGCGAAACCGGACTTCGTGCTTGGTGGGATGCACATTGACATCCACTTCCGCGGGCGGCAGCTCCAGAAACAGCACGAACGCCGGGTGGCGCTGCTGGTAGAGGACGTCCCGGTAGGCCTGGCGGACCGCGTGGGACACCAGCTTGTCGCGCACGCTGCGACCGTTGACGAAGAAATACTGGAGATCCGCCTGGCTGCGCGAGAAGGTGGGCAGGGCGATCCAACCGCTGAGTCGCAACTCGCCGTGCTCGAGTTGCAGATGACGTGCCTGCTCCACGAAGGGGCGCCCGCAGATGGCGGCGAGCCGGTGCTCGCGGCCGATCAGATCCGCCGCCGCGGAGAAATCCTGGATCTGGCGACCGTTGTGCTGGATGCCTATGGCGACTTCCGGGTGCCCCAGCGCGAGGCGCCGCACCACCTCCTCGATGCGCAGGTATTCGGTGCGCTCGGTGCGCAGAAACCGCCGCCGAGCCGGGGTGTTGAAGAACAGGTCACGGACTTCGACCGTGGTCCCGCGCGGATGTGGTGCCGGGCGGCTGTCGGCGTCGCCGCCGTGTACGCACCAGCCGGTGCCGTCGGCTTCGCTGCTCGAGGTCAGCTTGAAGCGCGACACCGAGGCGATACTGGCCAGCGCCTCGCCGCGAAAACCCAGGGTCGCGACCGCGTCCAGGTCGGAGAGTTGCAGGAGCTTGCTGGTCGCGTGCCGGCACAGCGCCAGGGCGAGGTCCTCGCGCGGGATGCCGACGCCGTTGTCGCGGATGCGGATCAGACCGGCGCCACCCTGGCGCAGCTCGATGTCGATGCGGTCGGCACCGGCGTCGAGACTGTTTTCCAATAGTTCCTTGACCACCGAGGCTGGGCGTTCGACGACTTCGCCGGCAGCGATCTGGTCGGCCAACTGCGGCGGCAGTTGACGAATGCGTGGGGCGTCGGCCACGGTCACGATGAGCCGGGGATCTTCAGCGTCTGCCCCGCCCGGATGACGGCGGAACTGAGTCCGTTGTGCGTCTTGAGCTGATTCACGGAGATATTGTAGCGTTCGGCGATGCCCGACAGTGTATCGCCCCGGTCGATGATATGGGTGCGGCCGAGCCCGTGCCCGTTGCGCTGCTGCCAGGCGATGCGGGTGCCGTCCGGCGGGTGGACGCTGAAGTGCCGTCTGACGCCGCTGAAAATGGCCGTGGCGAGCCGCCGCTGGTGGCCGGAATCGGCCAGCTTGCGCGCCTCCCCGGGGTTGGAGATGAATCCGGTTTCGACCAGCACCGACGGCATGTCCGGTGATTTCAGCACCACGAACCCGGCCTGCTCGACCTTGTGCTTGTGCAGTTCGTTGACTGCGCCCATGGCCGTGAGCACCTGATCGCCCAGGTGCAGACTGTGGTTGAGCGTCGCGGTCATCGACAGGTCCAGAATCACCTCGGCCAGTACCGGATCCTTGTCGCGCAGCGCCACCGAGCCGCCGAGCAGGTCGGAGCGGTTCTCCCGTTCCGCCAGATACTTGGCGGTTTCGCTGGTGGCGCCGCGCTGCGACAGTGCATAGACCGAAGCGCCGTGGGCCGCCGTTCGGTGAAAGGCGTCGGCGTGGATCGACAGCATGACATCGGCCCCGGCGCGGCGGGCAATGGCAGGGCGTTGGGCCAGCGGGATGAAGTAGTCCCCGGTGCGCACCAACACCGCCCGGTAACCGGGCTCGCGGTCGACGGCAGCCTTGAGCTCTCGGCTGATCGCCAGCACCAGGTTCTTCTCGCGGAGCCCGCCCGGGCCCAGGGCACCCGGATCCTGGCCGCCGTGTCCGGCGTCGATGGCCACCACGATATCGCGCAATCCCGTGCCGGTGGATGCGGCCGGGGGCGCTGTCGCGGTGCCCCGTTTCGGTGCCGCTGCCGGCGCGGGCGGTTTGGTCGCCGGCGGCGCGTCACCGACCGACAGCCCCGGAGGCAGCAGTTCCACCAGCAGCAGCGCCGGGCTGGCGGCCGTGGCCGCCAGCGTCGAGCCGCGCACCGCGGCGGGACCGGCCAGATCGATGACGATACGCAGATCGCGGCCGTTGCGGATGCCGCTGCGCACGCCGCGGACTGCGGTCCCCGTGGTGTCGAACGAACCCAGGCCGCCGCGCAGCCGGGCATCGCCGAGATCGATCACCGCGCGATGCGGGTTGTCGAGCGTGAACACCTGGAAGGACGCCGGCGCCCGGTCCAGCTGCAACTCGAAGCGGGCGCCCTTGCCCGTGGGCAGGAGCTTGGCACCCTGCACCAGGGTCGCGGCCGGCGCCGGGGAGCAGAGCAGCGCCGTCAGTGTCAGCAGCAGCGCGCGGCAGAGGCTCAGCCGGCTTCGGACAGCTGTTCCAGCAGTGCGCGGCCCCGGGTGCTGGCGGCAGCGGCGCGCAGCCTCCGGCCGCCGTCTGCCACGCTGAGTTCCAGCGCCAGATCCGGCCGCGGCAGTGCGCCCGTGCCGTGCTCGGGCCACTCGATCAGGCAGAGGCTGCTGCCGTCGAAATAATCCCGCCCTCCGATCCATTCGAGTTCCTCGGGATCCGCTAGTCGGTACAGGTCAAAATGATACACATTTCCTAGGTTTAGCAAATAGGTTTCAACCAAAGTATAAGTCGGGCTCTTGACCGGGCCCGGATGCCCGAGGGCGCCGATGATGGCGCTGCAGAGGCTGGTCTTGCCAGCGCCCAGCGGGCCGCTGAGGTGGACCACCAACCCTGGCTCGAGCAAGCCCGCCAGGCGTTGGCCGAACGCCCGGGTGGCCTTGGCGTCGGGCAACTCAAAGGTCAGCGGCATGGCTCGCATTGCTCAGGCGCCGGATGTGCGGGAGCAGGTCCGTGGCCAGCAGGCCGATTTCCCCGTCTGCTGCGGCCAGATCGGCGGCGCGACCGTGCAGGCAGGCGCCCAGGCGGGCGGCGGCTGTGGGCGTCAGTCCCTGGGCCAGCAGGGCGCCGATCAGGCCGGAGAGCACGTCGCCCATGCCGCCGGAGGCCATGCCCGGGTTGCCGTAGGGACAGACCCCGAGAGGCCCTTGCGGCCCGGCGATCAGAGTGCCCGCGCCCTTGAGCAGCGCCGCGCCACCGAATCTTTGCTGCAGCCGCCGGCAGGCGTCCGGGCGGTTGGTCTGAACCTCGCGGTTGTCGATCCCCAGCAGTCGCGCGGCTTCGCCCGGATGGGGGGTGATCACCCAGCTTCGCCCGTCCGGTTCGGCACCGAAGCGCCCGCTGGCGATCAGGTTGAGGGCGTCGGCGTCGAGCACCATGGGCAGTGCGGCGCCCAGTGCTTGTTGCAGCATCTGCTCGGCCCAGGGAGAGCGGCCCAGCCCGGGCCCCACCACCAGCACCGTGGGCGCGACGAGCAGCGGCTCCAGCTCCTGGCCGGAAGGCACGCCCTTGACCATCAGTTCCGGCCTGCGCGCCAGAAAGGACGCGGCATGCTGCGGGTGGGTGGCGACACTGACCAATCCGGCGCCGGCCCGTGCCGCGGCCTCGGCGGCCATCAGCGCGGCACCGCCGAAACCGCGATCGCCGCCGATCACCATGACGTGGCCGAACTGTCCCTTGTGGGCGTCTCGCGGCCGCCGCGGCAACAGTTCACCCAGCGCCGCCAGATCCAGCAGTTCGGCCTCTGCCGCGCGCCCGCCATAGACTGCTTCCGGTACCTCCAGGCCGGCGAACCTCACGGCTCCCGCGCAGGCGGGCCCGCGCCCGGTGTACAGCCCCAGCTTGCGGCCGATAAAGGTTACCGTGACCGCGGCGCGCACCGCGATACCCAGTTCGGCGCCGGTGTCGGCATCCAGTCCGGACGGAATGTCGATCGCAACCACGGGCGCCGGCGCGGCGTTGAGTGCGGCGATGGCGGCGGCGTAGTCGTTGCGCACCGGGCGCGTCAGGCCGGTACCCAGCAGGGCGTCCACCAGGACTTCGCCATCGAGATCCGCAGCGCCGCGCCAGGCCGTGACCGGTATCCCGGCATCGGTCGCAAAGCGCCGCGCCCGGGCGGCGTCACCCTGTAGTCGTTCGGGATCGGCGAGGGCGAACACCTGCACCGCCAGGCCCCGCTGGCGGGCGAGCGCAGCGACGATATAGCCGTCGCCGCCATTGTTGCCGCCGCCGCAGAGCACGGTCAGGGAGCGCGCTGCCGGCCAGCGGCGCTGGATTTCGGCGAGGGCGCTGGCGCCGGCGCGTTTCATCAGCACGATGCCGGGAATGCCCTGTGTCTCGATGGCGGAGTGGTCCAGGGCGCGGGTCTGGGTTGCGGTATAGAGTGGAATCGAGGACAGGGGCATGCCGGGCCGAAGGTGCGGAATCTGGCAAAATTATAAGCCAGCCCGACCCTTTTCCGGTTGTTACCGTGAATGCGACGCCGACCGCAGCGCCAGATGCGCAGTTGCCCGCCCAGATCGCCGGCTGGGCCCGAGAGCTGGGTTTTCAGCAAGTCGGGTTCGCCGACCTGGATCTGGGCGATGCCGGCGAGCGTCTGCGCGCCTGGCTGGCGCGGGGCTTTCACGGCGAGATGGGCTGGATGGCCCACCACGGTACTTTGCGCGAGCGCCCCGATCTGCTGGTGCCCGGCGCAGTGTCGGCGATCTGCGTGCGCATGGATTATCGGCCCGCGGACACCCGCATGATCGCGCGCTTGCGCGACGGCGAGGCGGCCTACATCTCCCGCTACGCCCTGGGTCGCGACTACCACAAGATTGTGCGCCGCCGCCTGGCCCGGCTCGCCGAACGGATCGCCACCGCTGTGGGCTGCGCGGTGATCCAGCGGCCCTTCGTGGACAGTGCGCCGGTGCTCGAGAAACCGCTCGCCGCCCGCGCCGGGCTGGGCTGGATCGGCAAGAACACCCTGCTGCTCAACCGCGAGGCGGGCTCCTGGTTCTTCCTCGGTGAGCTGATCACCAGCGTGCGTCTGCCCGCGGCCGCTGAGCCGGCCGCGGACGCGTGCGGCAAGTGCCGGGCCTGCCTCAATATCTGTCCCACGGATGCCTTCCCGGAGCCCTATGTGCTGGATGCCCGGCGCTGCATCTCCTACCTCACCATCGAACATCCGGGGCCCATTCCCGAGCCGCTGCGCGCCGCCATGGGCAATCGGGTGTTCGGTTGTGACGACTGCCAGATCGTCTGTCCCTGGAACCGCTTTGCCAGGCCGACGGCCGAAAGCGCCTTTCAGCCGCGCCACGGCCTCGCCGACGCCCGTTTGGCAGAATTGGTTCTGTGGACGGAAAGCGAGTTTCTGGAGCGTACCGCCGGCTCGCCCATCCGCCGCATCGGTTACGAGCGCTGGCTGCGCAATCTCGCGGTGGGCCTGGGCAACGCGCCCGGCAGTGAGCCCGTGCTCCGCGCCCTGGAGGCGCGCAGGGATCATCCCTCGGGACTGGTGCGCGAGCATGTCGCCTGGGCGCTGGCGCGCCACGCGCGCCGCATGAGGGTTTTCATCTCCCCGTCATGAACGGACCTCGCGCCAGCTCCAGACTCATTTCATATTGGAATCAGCCGCCTCCCTCCATACTCACTTCATATTGGACAAGGCTGACGCTTGAATGGTGCCGCCAAAGTCGCTATAGTGCGCCGCCTTGTGAACACCACCTTCGGAGCCGATCCCGTGGCCAATACCCCTCAGTCGAGAAAGCGCGCCCGTCAGAACGAAAAGCGCCGCCAGCTGAAAGCCGGACAGCGGGCAATGACACGCACCTACGTCAAGAAGGTGCAGTCGGCGCTGGCCACAGGTGATATCGACACCGCCCGGGCTGCCTATGCGGCCGTGGTTCCCGTACTGGATCGCGTCGCCGACAAGGGCGTGATCCACAAGAACAAGGCGGCGCGCTACAAGAGCCGCCTCAACGCGCGCATCAAGGCGCTGGCCGGCAACTGAGCCGAGCAGCACAGCGCGCAAGAAAAAAGCCGGCGACCGCCGGCTTTTTTGCTTTTTGGCCTCGCCCGCTCAGAGTACGACCAGGTTGTCCCGGTGGATCAGTTCCGGGTCGCTGGTATAGCCCAGCACCTCGGCGATTCGCTCGCTGGGCAGGCCCAGGATGCGCCGGGTTTCATCGCCCGAATAGTTGCTCAGGCCGCGGGCGATTTCACGCCCGTCTTCCGCCAGACAGCGCACCAGGTCGCCGCGCGAATAGCTCCCCTCGGTGGCGAGCACGCCCACTGGCAGCAGGCTGCGGCCGGCTTCCCGCACCACCCGCACCGCGCCGGCATCCAGGGTGAGCGCGCCCTTGGCCTGCAGCTGTCCGGCCAGCCACTGCTTGCGCGCCACCAGGGGTTCGGTGTCGGCGACCAGCAGGGTGCCGAGCGTCTCGCCATCGGCGATGCGGGTGAGGACGCGCTCGACGGCACCGCCCGCGATCAGGGTATTGGCGCCCGAGCGCGCGGCCAGCCGCGCGGCGCGCAGCTTGGTAATCATGCCGCCCCGCCCCAGGTGTCCGGCGCTGCCGCCGGCGATGGCGTCCAGGCCTTCGTCCATGGCGCGGCCGCGGTGGATCAGGGCGGCGTCCGGGTGCAGGCGCGGATCCGCGCTGTAGAGGCCGTCGCGGTCGGTGAGGATGACCAGCAGGCGCGCCTCGATCAGGTTGGCGACCAGTGCCGCCAGGGTGTCGTTGTCGCCGAAGCGGATCTCATCGGTGACCACGGTATCGTTCTCGTTGACCACCGGCACCACGCCGAGCTTGATCAGCGAGCCGATGGTGCGGCGCGCGTTGAGGTAGCGCTTGCGGTCGGAGAGATCGTCGTGGTCGAGCAGGATCTGCGCGGTATGGCGGCCGTAGCGCTGAAAGCAGGATTCATAGGCCTCGATCAGCCCCATCTGGCCCACCGCGGCTGCGGCCTGAAGACGATGCAGTTCCCGCGGGCGGTGCGTCCAGCCCAGCCGCGCCATGCCCTCGGCGATCGCACCGGAGGACACCAGCACGATCTCGTGGCCGCGCTCCTGGAGTTCATGGATCTGGCCCACCCAGCCGGCGATGGCGGTGCGCGCCAGCCCGAGACCGTCGTTGGTCAGCAGCGCGCTGCCGATCTTGACCACCCAGCGCCGCGCAGCGGTAAGCTGCTGGCGCTCAGCCGCCATGGCCGGGCTCGGTTCAGGGCGCATGGAAAACCTCGGTATCGCCGTCGCCGTCGTCGCGGTCGTCTCCGGAGCCATCGCTGCCGCTCTTGCGCTGACTCTGCAGCTGCGCGATCCGGGCGCGTGCCTCCTGCTGCATGGCTTCCTGCAGGGCTACTTCCCGTTGCGCGGCGTCCGGGTTTTCTTCCCGCTCCCGGGCCAGTTCTTCCAGATGGTTCATGATCGCTTCGCACAGCGCCCGGGTGCCGTCGCGTTGCGCGGCCGAAATCACGAACCAGGGCGCCGTCCAGCCGAGCGCGCGCACGACCCTCGCGGCGGCCGTTCGGGCCTCGGCCTCCGGCAGCAGGTCGGCCTTGTTGAGCACCAGCCAGGCCTCGCGCTGCGCCAGGGTAGGACTGAATTTCTCCAGTTCGGTGCGCAGCAGCGCCGCTGCGGCGGTAGGATCACTGCTGTCGATGGGTGCCAGATCGACCACCTGGAGCAGCAGCCGGGTTCGGGTCAGGTGGCGCAGAAAGCGAATGCCCAGTCCGGCGCCGTCGGCGGCGCCCTCGATCACCCCGGGAATATCGGCCACCACGAAGCTGCGGTGCGCCTCCAGGGCGACCACGCCGAGTTGCGGCACCAGGGTGGTAAAGGGGTAGTCGGCGATTTTCGGACGGGCCGCGGAGATCGCCTGGATCAGGGTCGACTTGCCGGCGTTGGGCAGGCCCAGCAAGCCGACGTCGGCCAGCAGCTTCAATTCCAGCCGCAGATTGCGCGATTCGCCTTCGCTGCCCGGTGTGGTCTGGCGCGGCGCACGGTTGACGCTGGATTTGAACCTGGTGTTGCCGAGGCCGTGGAAGCCGCGCTTGGCGACGACCAGGCGCTCGCCTGCCGCGGTTAGATCGCCGATCACCTCGCCGGTGTCCGCATCGAGTACCGTGGTGCCCACCGGGACCCGCAGCAGCAGATCCTCCGCGGAGCGTCCGCGACAATTGCCGCCGCGTCCGGGCTCGCCGTTGGCGGCGCGGAACACGCGTTGATAGCGATAGTCGACCAGGGTGTTCAGGTCCGGGTCGGCGACCAGCACCACGCTGCCGCCGTCGCCACCGTCGCCGCCGTCAGGCCCACCCTTGGGTATGTATTTTTCGCGCCGAAAGCTGAGACAGCCGTGGCCTCCCTTGCCGGCATGAACACTGATCGGTGCTTCGTCGACGAATTTCATGACAGGGTTTCTTCCGTCGGACGGGATTGCTAGCGGGCATCATACGCGCGGCATGGGCACATGAACGCGGCATGGGCAGATAAAAATGGACACATAAAAAAAGCCCCGGCGACGGGGCTTTTCCGCGCGTCGCTCGTGCTCCGCAGTCAGTGCGGCACCACGTCGACGAATTTGCGATTCCTGGGGCCGCGCACGGCGAAGCGGACCGTGCCTTCAGCGGTGGCGAACAGGGTGTGATCCCGGCCGATGCCGACGTTGGTGCCGCGGTGAAATGCAGTGCCGCGCTGGCGCACGATGATGCTGCCTGCGGTGACATGCTCGCCACCGAAGCGCTTGACGCCCAGGCGTTTACTTTCCGAGTCGCGACCGTTGCGGGTACTCCCGCCTGCCTTTTTGGTTGCCATCTATGCGTGCTCCCCTGAATTCGCCGGCTCAGTCGGCGCTGATGCCGGTGATCTTGACCTTGGTGAACCACTGGCGGTGGCCCATGCGCTTGAGGTGGTGCTTGCGGCGGCGGAACTTGATGATCCGCACCTTGGCGCCGCGGCCCTGGGTGAGCACCTCGGCGGTGACCTTGCCGCCCGCGACATAGGGCGCGCCCAGTTTCAGGTCGCCGCCGTCGGCGACCAGGAGCACGCGATCGAAGTCCACCGTCTCCCCGGGGGCGACGTCCAGTTTCTCAATGTCGAGCACTTCGCCGGGCTCGACCCGGTGCTGCTTGCCGCCGCTCTCGATAACCGCGTACATGTTGCTCCGCTCTCCGAAAACGGGCCACCGGCAATACCAGCGACCCTTGCAAAGGGCGGCGATTTTAAGCCAATCCCCCATGGCGCCGCAAGCGTAACCGTACTCTGTGTTGGCCGTGCGTTGGCCGTGGGGGTCGCGTTTGGCGTTTCATCGCCGCGGGCAAATCTGCTAGGGTGGGCTTCGGGAGCCAGGCCCGCCAGTTGCGGCGGAGTTCTCCGGCGGCCCGGCATTCATAAGCCTCCATGGCGATAATCATCCGCGCAGACCCCGGTCGCGGCCGGCGCGCAGAATAAGAGGGGGACTCATGTCGATCGTCAACACCTTCGCCGGCGGGCCGCTGGACCGCGCCAGCGAGCGGCGCACCGACGCCGATTGGCTCGCCGCTCAGTTGGCCAGTCCCCAGAGCCGCGTGGTGCCATTTTTCCGCATGCAGCCCCTGGTGAGCCCAGGCGGGCACGCGGTGGGCTGGTTGTCGACTGCCGAAGTCGCCGAGTTCCTCGCCGAACAGCCGCATATTCTTTTGGGGCTGGACGAGGCCGGGGTCGCCCATTTCGCGCTCGATCTGAGCGCGGTCGAGGATGCCCCCAGCCTGGAGCCCTTCCGGGCCGCCGGCCGCTTCATGGATCTGCGCGCCATCGCGCTGCGGCTACCGGCCGGGGATCCGGCTACCCTGGCGACCGGCAAGGCGATGCTCGACTGGCATGCGCGCCACCGCTTCTGCGCAGTGTGCGGCAACCCCACGGAGATGCGCATGGCTGGCTACATGCGTAAATGCCTGAATGCCGACTGCAATGCCGACCACTTTCCCCGTACCGACCCGGTGGTCATCATGTTGGCCGTGCGCGGCGATGAAGCCCTGGTGGGCCGCCAGAAAACCTTCCCGTCGGGCATGTATTCTGCGCTCGCCGGCTTCGTCGAGCCCGGTGAGACCATCGAGGAGGCGGTGCGCCGGGAGATCCTCGAGGAGGCGGGTATCCGCGTCGGCGCGGTGCGCTACCACTCCACCCAACCCTGGCCCTGGCCGTCATCGCTGATGATCGGATGTTTCGCCGATGCCGAGACCACCGAGATCCAGATCGACGGTCAGGAGCTCGAAGAGGCGCGCTGGGTGTCGCGCAACCTACTCGCCGCCTCCTATCGCGGCGAGCCGGGCACCGGCGTGCTGTTGCCGCCGCCCATGGCCATTGCCCATCAGCTGCTGAAGACCTTCATCGAAGCGCAATAGCCGGTCCCAAACAAACAACAAGGGGGGTGATCGTGGACTACCGGGAGATTCTCTACGAGGTAAAGGACGGCGTGGCGCTGATCACCCTCAACCGTCCCGACAAGCTCAACGCCTGGACCACCCGCATGGCCGAGGAGATCCAGGATGCCAGCCTCGGCGCCTGCGAGGACGATGCGGCCCGGGTGATCCTGATCACCGGCGCCGGCCGGGGGTTCTGCGCCGGCGCCGACATGAAACTGCTCGCCGACATGGGCGGCGGCAGGGCGCAGGCGGCGGGCGATGATCCGGCGGACTCCCCGCGCCCGCGCCCCACCGGCGTGCGCCCGGACTTCAGCCACAAGTACTCCTATTTTCCGGCGCTGCCCAAGCCGGTGATCGCCGCCATCAACGGCCCGGTGGCCGGCATCGGCCTGGTGCTGACCCTCTATTGCGACATCCGCATCGCCGCGGAGGACGCCAGATTCACCACGGCATTCGTCAAGCGCGGCCTGATCGCCGAATACGGTGGCGCCTGGCTGGCGCCGCGCATCATGGGCGTGAGCAACGCCCTGGAGGTGTTTCTCTCCGGGCGCATGTTCGATGGCCGCGAGGCGCGCGAACTGGGCCTGGTGAGCAGGGTATTGCCCGGCGAGGGCTTTGCCGCGGCCGCGCTCGACTACGCCCGGGAGCTGGCCGCCAACAACTCGCCGCGCTCCATGCGGGTGATGAAGCAGCAGATCTGGGAGAGCCTGTTCCAGGATCTCGACGCCGCCGTAGAGCTGTCGCTGGTGGAGATGAAAGCCAGTGTCGCCAGCGAGGACTTCCGGGAAGGCGTCGCGCATTTTCTCGAAAAGCGGCCGCCGCGTTTCAGCGGGATCTGATCGGCTTACGAAAACCAACGACAGGGGACAATCATGGGGCGTGTGGATGGCAAGGTGGCATTGGTCACCGGCGCCGCCTCGGGGCTGGGGCGGGCAACCGCCATCCGGCTCGCGGAGGAGGGTGCGCGGGTGATGGTCACCGACTGGGAAGACCGTGGTGGGGCCGAGACCCTGGCTCTGATCGAGGAGGCCGGCGGCGAGGCGCGCTACCGCCACCAGGACGTCTCCAGCGAGGAGGCATGGCAGCAGACGCTCGCTGAAATCATCGCCACCTGGGGCCGGCTCGACGTGCTGGTCAACAATGCCGCGGTGATCATCGCCAAGTCGATTCGCGACACCAGCCTCGAGGATTGGCGCTGGCAGAACAGCATTGCGCTCGACGGCGTCTTCCTCGGCGTCAAGCACGGCAGCGCGGCGATGGAAAAGACCGGCGGCGGCTCCATCATCAACATCTCCTCCGTGGCCGGTATTCTCGGACTCGACAAATCCGCCGCCTACTGCGCCGCCAAGGGCGGGGTGCGGCTGCTCACCAAGGCCGCCGCCGCAGAGTTCGCGCGCCTCAAGAACGGCGTGCGGGTGAATTCCGTGCACCCCGGCGTGATCCGCACGCCCGGCGTGGAGGGCACCATCCGCAAGTACGGTGCCGGCGGCAAGGAGGATCAGGTGCGTGCCCGTTTCGAGGGCATGTCGCCGCTCGGCCGCCTCGGCGAGCCGGTCGATATCGCCAACGGCGTACTCTATCTCGCCTCCGACGAATCCAACTACATGCACGGCGCCGAGCTGGTGATCGACGCCGGCTTCAGCGCCGTGCGCTAGGGAATTGCCGATGAGCATCCAGGGTAAAGCCTATATTGCGGGCATCTACGAACACCCGCTGCGCGACGGCACCGGCAAGACGGTGCCGCAACTGCACGCCGAGGTCGCCAAGGGGGCGCTGGAAGACGCCGGCCTCGACAAGAGCGACGTCGACGCCTATTACTGCGCCGGCGATGTACCCGGTCTGGGCGGCATCAACCAGGCCGAGTACATGGGCCTACGGGTGCGCCAGATCGATTCCACCGAGACCGGCGGATCGTCCTATCTGGTGCATGTTCGCCATGCCGCCCAGGCGATCGCCGCGGGTCACTGCAAGGTCGCGCTGATCACCCTCGCCGGTCGGCCGCGCGCCGACGCCAAGGAAAACTACAGCGTGCGCCCGGGCGGCGGCCCGCCCGCCGACTACGGCTTCGAGGCGCCGTTCCGGCCCACCATCGTCAACATGTATGCGATGGTGGCCATGCGCCACATGCACGAATTCGGCACCACCAGCGAGCAGCTCGCCTGGGTCAAGGTTGCCGCCTCCCAGCATGCCCAGCACAACCCCCACGCCCTGCTGCGCGAGGTGGTCACGGTCGAGGACGTGCTGAATTCACCCATGATCAGCGATCCGCTGCATCGCCTCGACTGCTGTGTGATGACCGACGGCGGCGGTGCGGTATTGGTGGTGGCGCCCGAAGTTGCGCGCAGCCTGCAGCGGCCGCGGGTCCGGGTGCTGGGCAGCGGCGAGGCGGCCAAGCACCTCGACGGTGGCCGGGTGGACCTGACCTACTCGGGGGCGGTCTGGTCCGGTGCCGATGCCTTCGCCGAAGCCGGGGTGAAACCCGCCGACATCAAGTACGCCTCCATCTACGATTCCTTCACCATCACCGTGGTGGAAACGCTCGAAGACCTGGGCTTCTGCGCCAAGGGCGGGGGTGGCGCCTTCGTCGCCGACGGCAATCTCATTTCCGGGGTCGGCAGGCTGCCCTTCAACACCGACGGCGGCGGCCTGTGCAACAACCACCCCAGCGATCGCGGCGGCATCACCAAGATCATCGAGGCGGTACGCCAGGCGCGCGGCGAGGCCCACCCGAAGGTGCAGGTGCCGAATTGCAATCTGGTGCTGGCCCATGGCACCGGCGGTCTGCTCGGCTCGCGCATGGGCAGCGCCACGCTGATTCTGGAGCGGGAGGACGCATGAGTGACACCACAGCCAGGCCGCGGCCGAAATTCCGCGCGCCACGCATCAACGACGAGAGCCGCCCGTTCTGGGAGGCCACCAGCCGCGGCGAGTTGCTGATCAAGCACTGCACCGCCTGCGGTGAAAACCACTATTACCCGCGCAGCCTGTGCCCGTTCTGTTTCAGCGACGCCACCCAGTGGTTGACCTGCAGCGGCCGCGGGGTGATCTATTCCTTCAGTGTCAGCCGGCGCGGCGAGCCCTACGCCATCGCCTATGTGAGCCTGGAAGAAGGCCCCACTCTGCTGACCAATCTGATCGACTGCGACTTCGAGCGCCTCGCCATCGGTCAGGCGGTACAGGTCCGCTTTGCCGATACCGGCGAGGGCGCTGCATTGCCCTGTTTCACGCCGGTCTAGAGCGGCCGGCGCGCATTGAATTCCCGACCACTACGGAGCAACCACCATGAAAGACACCGACGGCAAGGTCGCCTTCATCACCGGTGCCGCCAGCGGCATGGGCCTGGGCATGACCAGGGCCTTCACCCGGGCCGGCATGCGCGTGATGATGGCCGATATCGACGACAAGCGACTGCAGGCCGCCGCCGCCGAGCTGCGCGCCCAGGGCGCGGAGGTGGACACCCACGCCTGCGACATCACCCAGGAGGAGCAGGTCTTCGCCGCGGCCGAGGCTACGGTGCAGCGCTTCGGCAAGGTCCACGTGCTGTGCAACAACGCCGGGGTGAGTGTCGGCGGGCTCAGCGAGGAACTGTCCCAGCAGGACTGGGACTGGATCGTCGCGGTCAACCAGACCGCCATCGTCTACGCCATGCGCGCCTTCCTGCCCGGCATGAAGGCCCACGGCGAGAGCGGCCATGTGGTCACCACCGCCTCCATGGCCGGGCTGATCAACGCCGGTGCCGGCTGGGGCGCCTACAACGCCAGCAAGCACGCCGCGGTGGGCATGATGGAAGTGCTCTACAGCGAGCTCAAGGACACCCCGCTCGGTGTCTCCGTGCTCTGCCCGGGCGCGGTCAACACCAATATCCTCGAGGCCGCCAAGCACCGTCCGGCCCAGTTCGGCAGCTCCGACGACCGCCCCATCGCCCTGAATCCGATCGGCGACACCCTGGCCCACGGCCTCGACCCCGACGTGGTCGGCGAGCTGGTGCTCGACGGCATCCGCGAGGGCCAGTTCTACATCTTCACCGACCCGGGCATGGAGAAGCAGATCGACCGCCTCTTCGACCGCATCAAGCTGGGCTTTGCCTGGGCGCGCAACAACGAACACCTGAAAGCCGCCAATCAGGGCGAGCTGGTGTGGCGGACCCGGTGACCCGGCGCTTGCCGGCGCCGCCATCGCCCGACCATGGGTAGCCGGGGTCGGCGGATCGCGGCGTGCCCCTGGTGCCCTCAGCCGGCCGGGGCGGTGCGGATCCTGCGCAAGGCCAGGCGCGCCTGCTTTTCGGCCTCGATGATGGCAAAGAAGACCACCCCCACGGTGATGATGAGCAGACCGTCCGCCAAGGGGACCGCTGCGGTGCCGAATACCGACTGCAGTGGCGCCAGATAGGTGACGGCGAACTGCGCCGCGGTTACCGTGATCACACAGGCCCAGACCACCGGCGTGCCCCGCGCCGCGGTCCAGCTAAGCGAGGTGCCATGAATGTTGCGGATGAAGAACAGGTAGCCTATCTCCAGCACCACCAGCATATTGAGTGCCATGGTCTGGGCCAGGACAACCGGGTAGCCACGGCCGACGGCATGGCTGTAAATGCCGAACACCGCAGCCAGGAACAGCGCCGAGGCCAATAGGATTTGCCAGATGAGGTCGCCGGTGAGCAGTGGCTGACCGCGCGGGCGAGGCGGGCGCCGCATGGTGCCGGCTTCGCTGGGCTCAAAGGCCAGCGCCAGCCCCAGGGTCACGGCAGTGACCAGGTTGATCCACAGGATCTGCACCGGGGTGATCGGCAGCGTCATCCCGGCGGATAGCGCCAGCAGGATGGTCATCGCCTCGCCGGCATTGGTGGGCAGGGTCCAGCTGATCACCTTCTTGATATTGTCGTAGACGGTGCGGCCCTCGCGCACGGCGGCCGCGATCGAGGCGAAGTTGTCGTCGGCCAGCACCAGTTCGGCCGCTTCCTTGGCCGCCTCACTGCCCTTTTGACCCATGGCGATGCCGGCGTCGGCGCGTTTTAGGGCCGGAGCGTCGTTGACCCCGTCGCCAGTCATCGCCACGGTCAGCCCCCGGGCCTGCAGCGCGGTGACCAGCCGCAACTTGTGTTCCGGAGAGGTGCGGGCAAAGACGTCGGTGTGCATGGCCGCGTCGGCCAGCGCGGTGTCGTCCATCGCCTCGAGGTCGGCGCCGGTGAGCACCCGCTCGGTATTGCGCAGGCCGATCTGCGCGGCGATCGCGCGGGCGGTGGCGGCGTGGTCGCCGGTGATCATCTTCACCCGGATGCCGGCGGCATGGCATTCCGCCACCGCCTCGATCGCCTCGGGGCGGGGCGGATCGATCAGCCCCACCAGACCGATCAGGGTCAGGCGGCCGTCGATATCCGCGGTGTTGAGCACCCTGTGGTCCCGGGGCACGATCCGCCTGGCCAGGGCGAGCACGCGCTGGCCCTGGGCGGCCAGTTGCTCGGTCATGGCCCGCCATCGCTCGCCGTCGAGTGATACGGCAGCGCCGTCGTCGGCGAGCTGGTCCGCGCACATTGCCAGTACCGCCTCGGGTGCGCCCTTGACGTCGATCCGCGCCCGGCCTTCGTGGTCGTGGTGCAGTACGGCCATGTAGCGGTGGGCCGCGTCGAAGGGGATGGCGTCGGTGCGGGTCCAGTGCGGGAACGGCTTCGTCCCCTCGGCGGTGATCCCAGCGGCCAGCGCCAGCAGTGCGCCCTCCATGGGATCGCCCTCCACGCGCCAGTCGTCCCCGGCGCGGTGCAGCGCCGCGTCGTTGCACAGTGCCGCCGCGCGGGCGGTCTCCAGCAGCGCCGGATACTCGGTTGCGCTCACCGGCACTTCGCCCAGCCGCAACTGGCCGTCGGGTGCATAGCCTTCACCGTCGACGGCGTAGAGCTGCGTCCCGGCGGCCACCGCCGCTGCGACCATCTCGTTACGGGTCAGGGTGCCGGTCTTGTCCGAGCAGATCACGGATACCGAGCCCAGGGTCTCGATGGCCGGCAGACGGCGCACGATGGCGTTGCGCCGCGCCATGGTCCGCACCCCCACCGCCAGGGTGATGGTCAGCACCGCCGGCAGCCCCTCGGGGATGGCCGCCACCGACAGGCCCACGACCGCCATGAAGAGCTCCGCGAAGGGCAGGTGTCGGACGAGGTATCCATAGCCGAGCAGGCTGGCCGCGACGAGCAGAATGAACACTGTCAGCCAGCGCGCGAAGGTGTCCATCTGCTGCACCAGGGGGGTGGTCAGGGTCGCCACGGTGGACAGCATGCCGCTGATGCGCCCGATCTCGGTATGCGGCCCGGTGGCCACCACCAGGCCGCGGCCGGTGCCGGCGGCGACCAGGGTGCCGCTGAACAGCATCGAGCTGCGATCGCCGAGCGCGGCAGCCTCGGGGTTGGCGGCGACACCCTTGTCCACCGGCACGGACTCGCCGGTGAGGATTGCCTCTTCGACTTTCAGTCCGCGCGCTGCGAGCAGGCGCAGCTCGGCGGGTACCCGGTCGCCCGCTTCCACCAGCACGATGTCGCCCGGCACCAGCTCGGCGGCGTCCAGGCTCTGCCGGCGGCCGTCGCGCAGCACCGCCGAGTGGGGCGCCAGCATGTCGCGGATCGCCGCCATCGCCTGCTCTGCGCGACCTTCCTGGATGAAGCCGATGATCGCGTTGACGATGACCACGGCCAGGATGACCCCGGTGTCCACCCAGTGCGCGAGCAGCGCGGTCACCGCGGCGGAGGCCAGCAGGACATAGATCAGCACATTGTGGAAATGTGCCAGGAAGCGCAGCACTGGGCTGCGTCTGGGCGGCTCGGGCAGGCGGTTGGGCCCGTAGACCTCGCGCCGCCGTGCGACCTCTTCGCTGCTCAGGCCGTCCGGTGTCGCCTGCACGGCCGCCAGGGCCGCGGCCGGCGACAGGGCGTGAAAGAGGGGGTGAACCTCGGTTTCCGTCATGCGAACCACTCCCCTCATGGGGTTTGTGCAGGTGTCAGGTGGCGCTCAGGATAGCGGCTTTCCCCGGCTGCGACCGCGGGTGTCCGTCCGGTTGCCGCCGGCAGCCTGGAAGGGCCGCGCATAACCATCACCGAGTCGGGAAGCGACGGCGAGGGCCCGCCCCGGGCCCTGCGGCGGCCGAGGATCAATGACCAATCCGTTGCCCGCGGCGGTTTCCCGCCGCGATCAGGCAGCGCTCGCCGCGTCCAGCTTCGCCAGCGCGGCGCCGTCCAGTTGCAGTTCCGTGGCCTTCACCAGCTCGTCGAGCTGGCGCAGCGAGGTGGCGCTGGCGATGGGCGCGGTCACCGTGGGTTGGGCGATCAGCCAGGCCAGGGCGACGCGCGCCGGGGTGGCGTCGCAGTCGGCCGCCACCTGGTCGAGGGCGCTGAGGATGCGCAAGCCCCGCTCGTTCAGGTGCTGGCGGACGAAATCGCCGCGGGCGCTGCCGGCGAGATCGGCCTCGCTGCGGTACTTGCCGGTGAGAAAGCCGCTGGCGAGGGCGAAATAGGGCAGCACCCCCAATCCCTCGCGCGTGCACACCGCCCGCAGTTCGGCTTCGTAGGCGGCGCGCTCGGCGAGGTTGTAGAGCGGCTGCAGGCTCTGATAGCGGGGCAGGCCCAGGCGATCGCTGGTTTCCAGCGCCCTGGCGAGGCGCTCGGCGCCATAGTTGGAGGCGCCGATGGCGCGCACCTTGCCTTGGTGGATCAGCTCGGCGAAGGTCTCCAGCGTCTCCTCCAGCGGCGTCTCCGGGTCGTCGACATGGGCCTGGTAGAGATCGATATAGTCGGTCTGCAGGCGGCGCAGGGAATCCTCGACCGCGCGCTGCAGCCAGTTTTTGGACAGCCCCTTGCGGCCCTCGCCCATGTCCATGCCGGCCTTGGTGGCGAGCACGATGCGGTCGCGGTTGCCGCGCGCCTTCAGCCAATTGCCGAGCACGGTCTCCGACTCGCCGCCCTGATTGCCGGGAATGAAGCGCGAATAGACATCGGCGGTGTCGATGAAATCGAAACCGGCGGCGACGAAGGCATCGAGCATCTCGAACGACTGCCGTTCGTCCAGGGTCCAGCCGAACACATTGCCGCCGAACATCAGTGGCGCAACGCGGATCTCGGTATCGCCCAATTGTCGTTTTTCCATGATCGCTCTCCTCGGGGTCGTCGGCCGACCATAGCCGAAACCATCGCGCTTAGCCCAACACCCCGGCGCGGCGCAGTTCGGCCAGTGTCTCCGGCGCCTGGCCGAGTTCGGCGAACACCTCGTCGGTATGCTCGCCCAGCGCCGGCGCCGGGCGGCGGATGGCACAGGGCTCGCCGGCGAAGATTGCCGCGGCACGCGGCTGGCGGACGCGGCCGCCGATGGGGTGCTCGTATTCGAGGATGGAGCCGCGGTGCACCACCCGGGGGTCGGCGATCACCTCCTCGAAATCATTGACCTTGGCGCAGGGCACCTGGGCCTCTTCCATGCGCGCGACCAGGTCCGCAGTGGTGAAGCGCGGGGTCCGACTCCTGAACTCCGCCATCATCTCGTGGGCGTTGGCAAAGCGATCCGCCAGGGTGCGGAAGCGGGAGTCGGCGAGCAGCTCGGGGGCGTCCAGCACGGCGCAGGCGCTGGCAAATTCGTGATCGCCCACGGTGAACATGCCGACATGGCCATCGGCGGTGGGCATGGTGGAAATGAACTCGGCGATCAGCGGTTTGGTCTCGCAGTCGCCGACGAAACTGTGGTTCCAGAAGCCGTCCGGCCACAGGAAGTTGATGCAGGCCTCGAGCATGGTCAGCTCCACGGCATGGCCGCCGGCACCGCGTTCGCGGGCGAGCAGCGCCGCGGTGATCGCCTGCGCCAGGGTCACCGCGGAGACCTTGTCACAGACGATGTTGCGCACGAACTCCGGGCCGTGTTCGCTGGTCTGCAGGCGCACCATGCCGGAGACCGCCTGCACCACCAGGTCGTAGACCCGGTTGCCGGCGCCTGGGCCATCCGGGCCGAAGCCGGACAGCGAGACATAGATCAGGTTGGGGTTGATGTCGCGGACGGCCGCATAGCCGTAGCCCAGGCGTTCCACCACGCCGGGCCTGGTGTTGTGCACGAAGACATCGGCGCTGCGCAGCAGATCGGCCATCAGCGGGCGGCTGCGCGGGTCCTTGAGGTTCATGGCCAGGGCCCGCTTGTTGCGGTTGAGGCCCAGGTAATAGCCGGTGACGCCGTTGCGGATTGCGCCCACGGCGCGGGATGGATCGCCGCCGTCCGGGGCCTCGATGCGGATCACGTCCGCGCCCTGGTCGGCGAGCATCAGGGTACCCATGGGCGCGGAGACATTGGTGGTGAGTTCGACGATACGGATACCCTGCAGCGGTTCCATGGCTGGCTCCTCATTGATTTATGGTTGTGGTGAGGGAACGGGACTGCTGTGAGAGATCTTACTCCTCCGCGCCGCCACGGCTACCGGGTTTGCGCTCGATGGTGTAGAAGATGTCGGTGCCGGTGTGCTCGCCGCTCTCCACCTGCCAGTCGAGACGGTCGCTGATTTCGTAGTTGAGCTGGACCCGCTGGCCGGCGCCGGCCAAACCGGCCAGATAGCGGACATAGATGCGCGGCGCCAGGTAGCGGCCGAGCACCAGGGCGGTGGTCTCCAGGCCGCCGTCGGATTCGATGCGCACCTCTTCGAGGCCCAGTCGGGAGCCGATGGCCTGGGCCACTTGCTCGCCCTGGGAGAGGCCGGCGCTGGTGGCCGCCGACATCAGCAGGCCGGCGTCGGCGGCGCTGGTTCCCGACAGCGGGCGGCCCAGCAACAGGTAGGAGAGGATGTCGGCATCGGGCATGGCGGGCGAGCTGAACAGCGCCATCTGCGGGGTGCGGGGCGGACCACTGAGGCGCAAGCCGGCGGTCACAGTGTCGATCTTGCGCTCGGCCACCAGGTCGATCCCGGGGGCGTCCAGGGGGCTGTCTGCGTAGACCACCCGGCCCCGGGTGATGGGGATCGGCCGGCCGCGGAAGCTGTAGGTGCCTTCCTCCAGGCTGAGCGCGCCCGAGGCGCGGGCCAGCAGCCCGGGCTCCTGGATCACCCGGATCGCGCCCGCCGGCCGGCCGCTCAGCCCGAAACCGGTGAAGCGAACGTCTTCGCCGAGGCGGATGCGCAGGTCGGCGGCGAGCCGGAGGTCCTGGGCTGGCGGCTGCTCGGCGGTTCCGGGCTCGTGGATGCGGACGTCGGCTGACAGGGTGCGGGCGTTTTCCGGCAGGCTTGCGGGTTCGATACGGGCGTAGGGAATGAAGATCTCGCCGCGAACGCTGAGCAGTTCCGGGGTCAGCGTTGCCCGCAGGTCGGGGTTGACGTCCAGTGCCAGCTCGCGGGTGCTGGCGATGGCGAAGTCCTCGCCGCGCACCTCCAGTGCCGCGTTGCCGGCCAGCGGCTCCCACCAGCCGTCCAGGCGCAGCTGGCCGTCGCCCGAGGCCAGCGCGCCGTCCATGTTCAGGCGCCCGCCGGGCGCACCCCGGGCGCGCAGCTCGATGGCGTGCAGCGCGATCCCCAGTGCCGGCAGGCCGACACTGCCGTCGCTGAGCGCCAGTTCGCCGCCGATGCGGGGCGCGGCCAGGGTGCCGGCGAAGTCCAGGTCGGCGCGCAGCCGCCCGGCGGGTTCCTCGATGACCGCGATCCAGGCGGCGAGCAGATCCAGCGCCTCGGTATTCAGGTGCAGGCGGCCGGCGATGGTCTGTTGCGCGGCCGGCGGCGCCGGCAGGGACCAGCCCGGCAGGCGCAGTTGGGCGTCGATCAGGCCGGATCCGGTCACCTCCAGGCGGGCGGTCGCCGCCAGCCCCTCGGCATCGAGATCCAGGGTCGCGCGGCCCGGACCCAGGGGGATTTGCCGCTCCTCGGCCCCGCCGATGCGCAGGCTGCCGGGTTCGCTGTGCACCAGCGCCTGTGCTGCCGGCGCCCCGCCCGCGGCCTGCCGCCAGTGCGCCTCGGCGGTGAAACTGGTGTCCAGCGCGATTTCCGGCGGCAGCCAGGGATCGAGCAGGCCGCCGCCCAGATCGTGCAGGCGCAGGTCGAGGGTCGAGCCGGTGGCGTCCCGGGCGGCATCCAGACAGAGTCGCGCAGGCGCATCCTGCAGACACAGGGTTTCGACGGCGAGTTGCGCGCCGCTCACCGCCAGCGGCGCCGGTGCCGCCAGGGTCCAGTCCCCGAAGTCCCGGCCGCGCAGGCGCAGCTCGCCGAGCTCGCCCCGCCAGTGCCAGTCCGGCGCCAGCCCGCCGCTGGCCCGCAGCGCCAGCGCCAGGGGTGTGCCGTTGGCGTCCAGGGTCAGCGCGTGTTGCTCCCGGGTGCCGCGCAGCCGCGCCTCGACCTCCGGCCAGGACAGGGCGCCGGCGGACAGCTGCGCGCCATCGACGTCCAGGGACAGTTCGCCGCCGGCGGCGAGATCGACGCCACCCGCGATGTCGAGCTGCGCCGCCGCCAAGGTTCCGTAACCGAAGTCCGCCAGCGTCAGTTCCAGCGCGGCCCGGGGTGCGTCCCGCGCCCCGGTCAGTTCGCCAGCGAGCCGCAGCGCGCCCCTTGCCTCCGGCAGCAGCTGATCCAGCTCCGGCGCCCGGGCGGCGAAGCGCAGTTGCCACTGCGCGTCCAGGGTGCCGTCGGCGCTGAGGCTGGCCGCGCCCAGACGCAGGTCGAGAGCGTCGATCTGCAGCCGCTGTTCGGCCAGCGCAAAGGCCCCGGAGCCGCTGGCCGGCAGGCCGCGCACCTCGCCCTGCAGGCCTTGGATGCGCAGCTCGGCCCGCAGCGATTCTCCCATCGCGCCGCTGCTGTGGATGGTGCCGGACAGGCGGCCCGGCCAGGCTGGCGCGAGCAGCGCCGGATCCAGATCCCGCAGTTGCCAGGTGCCGCGCCAGCGCAACTCCGGCGCCCAGCCGAGTTCGGCCGACCCGGTGATGCCCGCGCCCGCGCTGAACAGGTTCAGCGTCCCGGCCTGGAACTTCGCGCGGTCGCCGCTGCCGGCGATCTCCAGTTCGGCTTCGGGCAGATCGTCCAGCGCCAGGCGGAAGCCGGCCCGCAGGCGATAGTCGTCGAGCTGGCCGGCGAGTGTGAAGTCGCCCAGCGCCCGGCGCAGTTGCCGGTCGCCGGGCAGCGGGCGGGCACCGACCGCCAGCTCTCCCTGGGCGGCCACTTCCGGCGCCGGGCCGGCGAGGTCCAGGCTGCCGGTCAGCGCCAGCCGCGCCCCGCCGTCGCGCTCGGTCACCTCGAGTTCCCCGAGTTCCAGGCGGCGATCGCGATAGGCCAGCCGGAAGCGGGCGTCCAGCGGTTGCCCGGGCAGGCCCGCAAGGCTCAGGGAGCCCTGGGCGCGGCCGCCGCCGGCGTCGCCCTCGGCGCGCAGCGCGAAAGCCGCCGTCGCGCCCGCCAGGCGGGGCGCCAGCCCCGCGAGCCGCTCTGCCGCGAGTTCTGCTTCCAGATGCCATTGCGGTGCGCTCAGGGCCTGGTCCGCGGCCGCCGTGAGGGTGCCGTGCAGCCAGCCGTCGAGGCGCTGGCTGAGGCGCGGTGTCGCGGCGCTGCCCCGCAGCTGGCCGCTGCCGGACAGCGGGCCCTCGGGCGCCCCGGCCCAGTGCCAGGCCAGCGCCAGCTCCAGCGGCCAGTCGCCGCGGGTGCCCAGTTCGCCGGACAGCTGCAGCCGGTCGCCATCGCGCTCGGCAACCAGGGCGAGGTCCCGCCAGCGGCTGTCCTTGCCGCGGCCGCTGAACTGCAAGCGGTCGAGCAGGGCGTCCGGGTCGCCTTCGCGGCGCAGATCGGTGACCTCCAGGTGTTCGACGATCAGCGCCACCGGCAAAGTGATCTTGGGCAACTGCAAGCCGGCATCCGGCGCGGCGCCGGCTCGGGGGGCCGCGGCGCGGTAGCGGACCCGCTCGGCAGTGACGCGCAGCACCAGGGCGCCGCCCTCGATCCGCCAGTCCAGGGCGACCTGGCCCAGGCCGATGCGGGCGCCGTCGGCGCTCCGGTAGGACACCCCGCGCAGCGTCAGCGGCCCCCACAGGCGGCCCTCGACCCGGGCGATTTCCAGGGTGCCGCCGCCCAGCTGCCCGGCGCGGGACAGCAGTGCCTCCAGCCCGCTGCGTGTGCCGCCCAGCCACCAGGCCAGCGCCAGGGCGGTTGCCAGCAGCGCGCCCAGCAGGATTGCGGTGCCGCGTCCGCGGCTCACAGGTCCGGCCCCAGCGACAGATGGATGCGAAAGTCGGCATCCGGATTGTCGAGGCCGCGCGCCAGATCCAGGCGCACGGGGCCGATCGGCGTGCGCAGGCGGATGCCGATGCCGACCCCGGTGCGCAGCGGGTCGCCGAAGCCGTCGATGGCATTGCCGACGTCGGCAAAGATGGCCGCGCCCCAGCGTTCGGTGATCCGGTGGTCGAACTCCAGGCTGCCCACCACCAGGTTGCGGCCGCCCTCCACCCTGCCCTGGCTGTTGGTCGGCCCCAGCTCCTCGAACTGGTAGCCGCGCACGCTCTGATCGCCGCCGGCGTAGAAGCGCTTGGAGGCGGGCATGCGGTCGAAACCGTCGGTCAGGGTGGCGCCCGCCTGGCCGCGCAGCAGCAGGCGGCCGGCATCGCCCAGCGGCAGGATGTACTTGCCTTCCAGTCTGCCCTGCAGGAAGTGAATGTCCGAGCCCAGGGATTCGAAAGAGGTCAACAACTCCAGGCCCAGGCGCCAGCCGTGGCGCGGGAACAGCGGGTGGTCGGCCTGGCTGCGCTGCCAGCGGCCATGGGGCATGACCAGCAGGGTGCTATCGCTCTCGCCGCCGACGCGGAAATCCTCCTGCTCCAGCTTCACTCCCAGGGTTTCGGCCCAGCCGGCGCGGACGCCGTGGCGCGCCCCGCCGGTCATGAGGATGCGGCTGTTGCGGCTGTCGGTATCGAGGCGGTCGGCGCTGGTGGTAAAGGCCAGGTACTCGCGGGCCGGATCGGCCAGCGGAATCCGGTATTCGGCGAGTGCCGACTGATCGCGCTGGGCGAGGCGGGCCTCGGCATTGAATCTGTGGCCGACGCGGTTGACCACCTGGCTGTGGCTGGCCGAGACCCGGGCCCCGGTGTCGGTGCTGACGCCCACTCCGAAGCGGTATTTGCGGGAGCGGTCGGCACTGGTGCGGATCGTCACCGGGATGCGGTTGTCGCGCGCCCGGCGGCGCTCGGGTTCCACGTCGACCTCGGCGAAGTACTGGCTGTCGAGCAGATCGGTGCGCAACGCCACCAGGCGCTGCGGCCGGTAGGGATCGCCGGGCGCCAGGGTCACGAAGCGGCGCATGAACTCCGGGTCGTAGGGGAATTCGCCCTGCTGGCGGATGCGCACCGCACCGAACACATGGGCTTCGCCGGTGTCCAGCGCGAGCTCGATATCGGCGCGGTAAGCGTCGAGGCGAACGTCGATGCGGCTGGCGGTGAAGCGGGCATCGGCATACCCCAGCTCGGTGGCGGTGGCGAGCAGGTCGTGTTTGAGCGCCTCGTAGGCGCTCTGGTCCAGGGGCTTGCCGGCGCTCAGTCCGGCACCTTCGATCAGTCGCCGCAGCGCCGGCTCTGCGGCACCCGCGCCCGCGATGCGGAGATCCGCGCTGCCGATGGGGATCACCGGCCCCGGAGTGATCCGGTAGCGGGCGCGCCAGCCGTCTTCAATGGCCGTCAACTCGGCCTCGATCTGGCCGCGGAAGTGACCGAAAGCCCGCAGCGCCGCCTGGATCTGGGTTTCCGCGCCGGCGTGCAGGCGGTGGATGCGGCGCTCGTCGAGGCTTTCGTCGTTGCGCTCGCGCCACAGCAGCAGGTGGCGGCGGACATTGGTCAGCAGTGCGCCCTCGACCCCCTCGATGGCCACCCCGACCCGGGCGGCGCCGGCGGCGCAGCTCCACAGCAGCGCCAGACACAGCAGTGCCCAGCGCGGATGGCAGCGTGGCGGCGCGGAGGGTCGACCCCCGAAGGCGCGAAACAACGGCTGGATACCCCTGGCGGATGGCGGCGTGCCGGAAGCGGCAGCCGCCGGGCCAGCATAGCCGCCGGCCGCGGTACTGCCAACCGCGTGCAGGCCGGCCCCGCGGGCTGTTGGCGCGGCGCCGGGCGCCGCCCGGGGTTGGATCGGCGCTCGGGTTGGGCAATTGCTCAGGGCGTTTCGGGGAGGATTTCGATCTGATACAGCCAGGGCCACAGCTTGCCGGTGACGAACAGGCGTTCGTCCCCGGCGTCCCAGGCGATGCCGTTGAGCACGTCGATGGGCTTGCCCGGCGCGGGTTCCGGGCGCAGGCCGCTCAGGTCGACCCAGGAGGTCAGCCGGCCGCTGTCGGGATCGATGCGGGCGATGCGCTCGCTGCCCCAGACGTTGGCCCAGATCTCGCCGTCGACAACTTCCAGCTCGTTGAGCGCGGACACGGGCGTGCCTGCGTCGGTGACGGTCAGCCGGCCGAGTTCGGCGAAGCTGTCGGGATCGCGGAACACCAGGGTCGCGGAGCCGTCGCTCATCACCAGCCGGCGGCCATCCCAGGCCAGCCCCCAGCCCTCCCCGGCATAGTGCAGGACGCCGATCTTGCGCAGGCTCTGGCGGTCGCGGACCAGGGCCTCGCCGGCGTGCCAGGTGAGCTGGATCAGGCGGTCGCCGGCGGCGGCGAGGCCCTCGCCGAACTGCCAGCGGGGCAGGGCGGCGCTGCGCACCACCCGGCCGCTGGTCAGGTCGATCTCGCGCAGGCTGGAACGGCCGCGGACGCCGGTGCTTTCGTAGAGGCGGCCATCGGCCCAGGCCAGGCCCTGGGTGAAGGCATCGGTATCATGGGGGAAGCGCGCGATGACGTCATAGCCGTAGACCGGGGGTGCATCGCCGGCGGTGGCGGTCGAGCAGCACGCCAGCGCCAGCCAGCACAGGACCCGGAGCCGGCGGTGCCTGTTCACGGCGCTGCAGCGGGGCCCGGGGGTGCGGCAAAGGCGATCACATGGGCCAGGTCGGGCCGCACGCCCAGTTCGCTGCCGATGTCGTGATCGTGGTGGGAGGGCACCAGGGCGAACACTTCCGCGCCCGACGCCAGGCTCAGGGTGTAGAGCATTTCGCCGCCGCGAAACACCTTGTGGCGCACCCGGGCGCGCAGTGGGCTGGCGTCGTCGTGGACCAGATCGTCCGGTCGCAGCAGCACCTCGACCGGGCCCGGAGCTCCAGGGTTGGAAGCGGGGAAGCTGCCCAGTTCGGTGGCTATGGCGCCGTCGGGGCGGCGTTCGCCGCGCAGAAAGGCACCCTCGCCGACGAAGTCGGCCACCATGCGGTCCGCCGGCCGGTGGTAGAGGTTGTAGGCGGTGTCCCACTGGCGCAGCCGGCCCTGATCGAGCACGCCGACCAGATCGGCCAGCGCGAAGGCCTCGTGTTGGGAATGGGTGACCAGCAGCGCTGTGGTGCCCTCGGCGAGCAGCAGTTCGCGCAACGCCTGGCCGAGACTTTCGCGCAGTTCGAGATCCAGGCTCGCGAATGGCTCGTCGAGCAGCAGCAGCGCCGGTCGCGGCGCCAGCGCCCGCGCCAGCGCCACCCGCTGCTGCTGGCCGCCGGAGAGCTGGTGGGGATAGCGTTCCGCCAGGGCGGCGAGACCCACGGCGGTGAGCATGTCGCGGGCGCGGGATGTCCGGTCGGTTGCCGGCATCCGATGGAGGCCGAAGCGGACGTTGTCGAGCACATTGAGGTGGGGGAGCAGCGCGAAGTCCTGGAATACCATGCCCATGCCGCGGTGCTCCGGAGCGACCCGCCCGGTGCCGTCGGTCAGCACCCGGCCGCCCACCACCACCCGCCCGGCGCTGATCGGCTCCAGGCCGGCGATGATGCGCAGCGCCGTGGTCTTGCCCGAGCCGGAGGCCCCGAGCAGGCAGCCGATGGTGCCGGCCGGCACCTCGAAGGACAGGCGGTCGAGCACCGGCGCGCCGCCGTAGGCGGCGCATACCCCCTCAAGACAGAGGCGCATGTTCGCTACCGCGATGCAGCCAGTAGGTGGGCAGCAGGCCCACGGCGACGATTGCCAGCGCCGGCAGGGCGGCGCGTTGCCACTGGCCCTCGGTGGTGAACTCGAAGATGCGCACTGCCAGGGTGTCCCAGCCGAAGGGGCGGGTCATCAGAGTGATGGGCATTTCCTTCATGACGTCGACGAATACCAATAGCGCCGCGGTGAGCACGCCGCCGCGCAACAGCGGCAGATGCACCCGCAGGAAGAGCCGGAAACCGCTGACTCCAAGGTTGCGCGCCGCCTCCTCGATGCTGGGCTTGAGGCGCAGTGCGGCGCCATTGACCGGGGTGGCGGCCACCGCCAGAAAGCGTACCGCATAGGCGGTGAGCAGCAGCAGGATGCTGCCGCGCAAGAGTCCGGCAAGGTCCGGGAATACCTTCAGCAGCGTGCCGGCGGCGGCGAAGAAAGCCACTGCCAGCAAGGCACCGGGCATGGCGTAGCCGAGCGTTGCCAGCCGCGCCAGCCAGCCCATGGCGGCGCTGGGCGCGCGGCGCTGCGCCCAGCTCAGCGTCAGTGCCAGCGCCGGCAGCAGCAGCGCGGCGCCCAGTGCCAGCTGCAGCGAATTGGCCGCCAGCAGCCAGTAGCGCCGGTCCAGGCTGTCGATTTCGCGTAGCGCCCAGAGCAGCAGTTGGCTCACCGGCAAGGCGAAGGCGAGCAGCCACACGAGACCGCAGATCAGGGTTGCCAGCCAGGCGCCGCGCGGTGCCAGCCGGCGGCGTTGCACGGGCGCCGCGCCCAGGGTGACGAAGCGTTGGCCGGCGCGTGCCCGCTGCTCCAGGGCCAGCAGGGCGAGCACGAACAGCAGCAGCACGGCGGCGATCTGCAGCGCCCCGCTGACCGAGAACAGGCCGTACCAGGTGCGGTAGATCGCGGTGGTCAGGGTGTCGTAGTTGAAGGCCGCCACGGCGCCGAAATCGGCAAGGGTTTCCATCATCGCCAGCAGGGTGCCGCCGCCGATCCAGGGCAGCGCCAGCGGCAGGGCGGCGCGCCGGAACGCCTGCCCCGGGCGATGGCCCAGCAGTCGGGCCACTTCCATCAGGCGCGCACCCTGGCTGGCCAGGGCGTTGCGCACCACTAGATAGACATAGGGGTAGAGGGCCAGCACCAGCACCGCCATGACGCCCCAGCGGTTGCGCACCTCGATTCCGGGGACGCCCGGCAGGTGTTCGCGCAACAGCGTCTGCAAGGGTCCGGCGTAGTCGAACAGGCCGATGTAGACCGTGGCCAGCACATAGGCCGGCACCGCCAGTGGCAGCAGCAGCGCCCAGGCGAAAAAGGCCCGGCCGGGGAACTCGCAGAGCGCGACCAGGGCGGCCAGCCCGGTGCCGAGCACGCTGACGCCCAGCCCCACGCCGAGCACCAGCCACAGGGTGTTCCAGCTCGCCCGCGGCAGCACGTGGGCGCTGAGGTGGGCCCAGACTTCGCCATCCGGTCGCAGCAGGGCGGCGGCGACCACCAGCAGTACCGCAAGTGCCGGCATCGCGATGGCCAGCGCCACGAGATGCCAGCCGGCGCCCCGCTCGGGTCCGCGCAGCGCCCGCGCGGGCAGCTTGGCGGCGCCCAGGTCGGGTTGCAGCGGCGGGGCGGTGGCCATCAATGGTAGCCGGCACGATCCATCAGCCGGACCGCTGCGGCCTGGAGCTCGCCCGCGGTGGACAGATTGATATCGTCGGCGCGGAACTCGCCCCAGGCGGCGACCAGGGGGGCCGGCGCGACCTCCGGGTTGACCGGATATTCCAGGTTGAGCGAGGCGAACAGCCGCTGCGCCTCGCCGGCCGACAGCCACTCGATGAAGGCGCGCGCGGCCTCCGGCCGGGGGCTGTGTCTGGTCACGCCGGCGCCCGAGACATTGACGTGTACGCCGCGCTCGCCCGCCGCCTGGTCGGGCCAGAACAGGGCCACGGGCAGGTCCGGCTGCTGGCGCTGCAGACGACCCAGGTAGTAGCTGTTGACCAGGCCCAGATCGCACTGGCCGGCGGCGATGGCCTCGATCACCTGGGTGTCGCTGGCAAACGGCGGTGCGGCCAGGTTGTCCACCCAGCCGCGCACCAGGGTCTCGGTCTCGGTTTCCCCGCCGCTGGCGATCATGGTCGCCACCAGGGACTGGTTGTAGACTTCCTTGCTGGTGCGCAGGCACAGGCGGCCGCGCCAGCGGTCGTCGGCGAGGCCGGCGTAGGTGTTCAGCTCCTCCGGATCGACCCGTTCGGTGGAATGGATGATGGTGCGCGCGCGCAATGAGAGTCCGAACCAGCGGTCCTCGGGGTCGCGTAGGTGGGCGGGGACATTGGCCTCCAGGATCGGGGAGTCGATCGCTTGCAGCAGATCCTGCTGTGCCGCCTGCCAGAGGTTGCCGGCGTCCACCGTGATCAGTACGTCGGCCTGGGTCGCCTCGCCCTCGGCGGCCAGGCGCGCCAGCAGCGGGCCGGCCTTGTCGGTGACGAAGCGTATCGGGATGCCGGTTTCTTCGGTATAACGCAGCAAGAGTGGCTGGATCAGGTGTTCGGCGCGGGCCGTGTACACTACCAGTTGCGCGTCCCCGGGCTTGCCGCCGCAGGCCGTGAGGAGCAGGGCGGCGAGACAGCAACTGAGGCGGCTGAGAACTCTCATGGGGCAGATCCTCGTCCAGAAGTACGTCGTGATGGATGTTCGCCTCCGGAACTTGGCGGCGGTTTCGGCATCGTCGCCGTGCCGCCGCTGGCCGGGGCCCCGTAAGTATGCCCCGGCTGCCCTCCAGATGCGAATCGTTTTCATTTTAACCGCACTGGGAGCTTTCGTCCCGACCGCTGGTCGAACCCGGTGGCGGCGCAGATAACATAGGCCATTTCAGGTGCGCAGCCGGCGTCAATCTGACTGGCAGTTGATCGAGCGCAGGTGTCCGATTAAGGAAGACGATGTTGAGTGACGAGGAGAAAGCTGCCGTTGCCGGTGTCGGCAACTGGAGTGCCGATCCCGCCTATCTGGGTGTGCTGCGCGGGCAGATGCTGCGCTTTGCGGCGCTGCAGCTGCGCGACCCCGATCTCGCGGAGGATGCCGTCCAGGAGGCGCTGATGGGCGCATTGCGCAATCAGCGCTCCTTTGCCGGCCGCTCGGCGTTGCGCACCTGGATATTCGGCATCCTCAAGCACAAGATCGCCGACCTGATGCGCCAACGGGCCAAGGTCGTGACGGAGAGCAGTCTGGCGATCGACGACGACGGCGAACTGCTGACGCAATTGTTCGACAGTGGTGGGCACTGGCACCCGGAGGCGCGGCCCAGTACCTGGCGTGATCCCGACGACAGTCTCGAGGATGACCGCTTCTGGCAGGTTTTCGAAGCCTGCGTAGAGCACCTGCCCGAGCGTCAGGCGCGGGTGTTCATGATGCGCGAATTCGTGGGTCTGGATTCCGCAGAGATCTGTAAGGCAGTGGGGCTCACCATGACCAATCTCCATGTGCTCCTGCACCGTGCGCGGTTACGACTGCGGGCCTGCCTGGAGCAACACTGGTTTGCGGAGGAGCGTCGTTGATGCCCAGTTGCGAAGAAAGCACCCGCCTGATGTCGGCGGCCATGGAGCGCCCGCTGTCCCGGGGCGAGCGCCTGACGCTGCGCTGGCATTTGCTGATGTGTGGGGCCTGCCGGCGTTTCGACCGGCACCTGGGCTGGCTGCGGCGATCGGCGCAAGGCTATGTCCCGCCCGAGCCGCCAGAACCGTCTGCGGACGGAGCGCCATCTTCCGACAAACCTGAAGCCTGGTGAGGCCAGTTTGTTGTGGGCCGGGGTGCAACGATCAGCGTTGCATCCCGGCTCCCGTAAGTAGACGTTCTTCGGCAATCGCTCAGGGCTCCCAGCGGTAGCCGGCGAAAGCCTCGTTGATCTCGGTTCCCATCAGATGGTTGGCATAGTTGCTCAACACCTTCTGGGTCACCCCGAGCAATACCTCCAGTGCCTGGGCCTGGCTGTAGCCGGCATCGAGAAATCTTCGGTAGGCGGGATGTTCGGCCACCCAGCCGCGCTCTTCCACCATCGCCCGGGTCAGGGCTGCCAATGCTGCCAACTTGGGATCATCGGGTTCGCGGCCTTCGCGCAGACTGGTGATCACTTCTGCCGGAGCTCCGGCCATGGATTCGGCCAGCATCGAGTGGGCGGCGACGCAGAAGCTGCATTGATGGCGGGCGCTGGCGGCCAGGGAGACGACTTCCCGCTCCACGGGCGACAGGCTGGTGGCGGCAAAGCGCTGGGCGAGCTCCAGGTAGGCTTGCAGCACCGGGGGCGCGGCGGCCATGCCGGCGTAGAGGTTGGGGACAAAGCCGAAGCGCTCCACGGCGTTGGTCAGCATGGGTTTGGCTGCGGCAGGGGCAGAATCCGGGGTATGGAATGCAAAGTTCGTCACGGTCGGTGTTCCTCCGGGGGATGCGGTGGGAATTGCGGGAGCTGGTCCCGAATAGAGTAGAGTCGCACCGCGCAGAACCACCCTTACGTCTGCGGGTGCGGCAAATTTGTCTGTCGCCGCCGGAAGCCGATAAGGCAAGAAGGTAAGAAAGTTTCCGCTGACAACGACAACCTCGAAAGCCGAGCGATTGCAATCTTGGCCGCTACAACAACTTCCGGACGAAGGGAGGAGCAGTGATGACGCTTTGGCGATGGTGTCTGGCAGGTTGGGGACTGTGTGCGTCTTTGTTGATGGCTGAAGCGGCCGCCGATCCGACCGCGCAGTGGCGTATCGCCTGGCCGCGCACCGACTTCTCCCAAACCGCGGTCGATCTCGCCGAGATCCGCTCCGGTGGCCCCGGCAAGGACGGTATCCCGGCGATCGACCTGGCCCGCTTCGTTCCGCTCGACGAATACCGCGGCGCCGCCGGCGATGAACCCGTGATCGGGGTGACGATCGGCGGTGAGGCCCGCGCCTACCCGTTGCGCATCCTGGTCTGGCACGAGATCGTCAACGACGAGCTGGGCGGCGTGCCCATCGCCGTGACCTACTGTCCGCTGTGCAACACCTCGGTGGTGTTCGATCGCCGGCTCGACGATCTGGTGCTCGATTTCGGCACCACGGGCAAGCTGCGTCATTCCGATCTCATCATGTACGACGGCCCCACCGAGAGCTGGTGGCAGCAATACAGCGGCGAGGCCATCGTCGGAGAACTGGCCGGCAAGCGCCTGAAAATACTGCCGTCGAGGCTGGAATCCCTGGACGAGTTTCGCGCCCGGGCGCCGCAGGGCACGGTGCTGGTGCCCAACGACCCCAACTTTCGCAACTATGGCGCCAATCCCTATGTGGGTTACGACCGTTCGGCGGTGCCCTTTCTGTACGGCGGTGCGTTGCCGCGGGGTATCGAGCCCATGATGCGGGTGGTGGCGGTGGGCGACACGGCCTGGACCCTGCCGCTGGTGCGGGAAGCCGGCGAATTGCGCCAGGAGGGGCTCGAACTGCGCTGGCGCGGTGGCCAGCGCTCGGCGCTGGACAGCGCGCAGATCGCCGAGGGCCGCGCGGTGGGCACCGTGACCGTGACCCGCGGCGGTGCGGATGTCCCCCATGTGGTCACCTTCGCGTTCGCGTTTTTCGCCTTCAATCCGGACGGTGTGCTGCACACTCCGGAGGGCCCGCTGCGGCAGGCCAATGCCGGCCGCCGCTGACAATCCAACGAATTACCGCCTTATAACAAGCAGAGGAAATCGATTATGCCCGGTGTGAAATTGTCCATTCGAGTTCTGTGTCTGGCGGTCTGCCTCGGCGGGGCGCCGGTTTGGGCGGAATGCCCCAGCCCGGCCGCGGATGCGACGGCGCACTTCGAAACCTGTCGCAACCTCGCGGAAACAGGGGATGCGGTGGCGCAGCGCCAACTGGGTACCCTCTACCAGCGCGGCGCCGGAGTCGCGCCCTCGGACGAAATGGCTCTGACCTGGTACCGCAAGGCGGCAGCTCAGGGCGACACGGGTGCGCTCTACAACCTGGGTGTGATGTACGACAGCGGCTACGGAGTGGAGCAGGACCCTGCCGCCGCTGCGCGCTGGTACCGGAAGGCGGCGGATAAGGGCGACGCCAAGGCGATGTACAACCTGGGGTTGCTCTACGAGTACGGCCTCACCGGGGCGCAGGATTATGAAGAGGCGATGCGCCTCTATCAGCAGGCGGCGGAACTCGGTGAGCCCTGGGCGCAGTTTGCCCTGGCGCTGTTGTATGACAAGGGCGAGGGCGTGGAGCGCGATCCGGTACGCGCCTACATGTGGTTCGACATCGTCGGCGAGAGGCACGAGCACGCCGTTCACAACCGAGATTCCCTCGGCGAGGAATTGACCGCAGCCCAGATCGAAGAAGCGCTCGAAATGGCCCGGCAGTGGCGCGCACAGCGACCTCAGTTGTTCGGGGAGCAGCCTGCGGAAGCAGCCGCTTCCCCTGTGGCGCCCTGAACCATGGCGGCATACAGGCGTCGGTAGCGTATACAGGAGAGAAAGCATGAGATCGGGAGAGTCCAAACCGCACGCGGGCAATTGGCTGCTGCTGGCGGGTCTGTTGCTGGTTGCGACAGTCGGCACCGCCACGGAAATTCCCGGCGCCGAGCCGTTCACGGAGGCGAGGTTCAACACGCTGCGGGCGCAGGGGCAACTGGTGCTCGTCGATGTCGCCGCCGACTGGTGTCCGACCTGCCGCCGCCAACGGGAGGTCCTGGCAGAATTTCAAGAGCGGCATGCGGATGCCGGATTGCGCATCCTGACCGTGGATTTTGATCGCCAGAAAGAATGGGTGCGGCACTTCAAGGCGCCGCGCCAATCCACCTTCATTCTGTTCAAAGGCAATGAGCAGCTGTGGTTCGCGGTTGCCGAGGTTCGGGAGGCGGTGGTTTTCGACCGGCTGCTGCGGGCCGCGGGACTCGCGGCCGCGGCGCCATGACCCTGGGCCTGGCCTCTCTGCCGATCGCGGCCGGCGCCGGCGCGCTCGGAGTTCTCTCCCCCTGCGTCTGGCCGCTGGTGCCGGTGGTGATGTCGAGCGCGGCGGGCAGCGGCCGCGCCGGGCCGCTCTATCTGGTCGCCGGGCTGAGCCTGTCGTTCGCGCTGGCCGGCACGCTGCTGTCTTTCCTGCTGGTGAGTACCGGCCTGGATCCGGAGCTCTTTCGCCTGCTGTCCGGCGTCCTGCTGTTGGTCGTCGCCGCGGTGTTGCTCAGCGAGCGTCTGGGCCAGTGGGTCAGTGGCAGGCTCTCCGCGCTGACCGGGCGCCTGCAGGTGGGCGGCGCGGCACCCGCTCAGGCGGCTGGCCAGTTCGGCATCGGCGTGCTGCTGGGGATGATCTGGCTGCCCTGCGTGGGCCCCACCCTGGGCGCGGCGATCGCGCTGGCGTCCATGGGGCAGCAGCTGGGCATGGCCTTTGTCATCATGCTCGCCTATGGCCTGGGCACAGGAGTGGTGCTGCTGGCCGCCGGGCTGCTCTCTCACCAGGCGATGCAGCGCTGGCGACCGGCAGTCATCCACCGCGCAGGAGTGGCCAAGCAGCTGCTCGGCTGGACCCTGGCCCTGCTCGGTATCCTGGTGCTCACCGGGATGGACAAAATGCTCGAGCGAGCCGCGGTGGGTTGGCTGCCGGATTGGGCGTTCTCACTGTGAATGGCGCGCCGCAGCGCCGGGCGCCCAGATTGCCGGGGCCGTGTTCGGTAGCGGTGATCCGCCTGTCGGTCGGTGTATGCTGCGCGCTGACGGGTCGCATGGCTCACCGAATTCCAGTGGAGGAGTCCCAATGACGTCCAAGCTCCGGGTGTTGCGCCTGTGGCCGGGGATCTGGCTCGCCGGTTGGCTGCTGGCGGCGCTGCCGGCGAGCGCCGCGGCAGACGCCGGGTTGCGCGCCGCGATCACCGGCGATCACCGTACCCCGGCGTTCACCGCCCGGGATGCCTATCGGCACCCCCACGCCACGCTGACGTTTTTCGGTATTCAGCCGCAGTTCACCGTGGTCGAGATCTGGCCGGGCGGCGGCTGGTACACCGAGATCCTCGCCCCCTACCTGCGCGAGCGCGGCAAGCTGTACGCGGCGCAATTTCCGGAAGCCACCGCGGTAGCCTACTACCGCGAGCTGCGCGAGGGATTTCTCGCCAAGCTGGCCGCGGCGCCGGACAGCTATGATCGGCTAGAGGTGACCGAATTCCTGCCGCCGGAGCACCTGGACATCGCCCCGGCCGGCAGCGCCGATCTGGTGCTGACCTTTCGCAATGTCCACAACTGGACGATGCGCGGCGGTGGCGAGGCGCGCACCCTGGCCGCCTTTCGCGCCTTCCACCGGGCCCTCAAGCCCGGCGGCGTGCTCGGCGTGGTCGACCACCGACTGCCCCCAGACCGGCCCCTCGCCGACCAGGAGGAGAGCGGCTATCTGCGTGAAGACTTCGTGATCGGGGTCGCCGCGGAAGCGGGATTCGAGCTCGCCGCCCGGAGTGAGATGAACGCCAATCCGCGCGATTCCGCCGACCATCCGCGGGGTGTCTGGAGTTTGCCGCCGTCGCTGCGCGGCGGTGATGAGGACCGCGAGCGCTATCTGGCCATTGGCGAGAGCGATCGCATGACCCTGAAGTTCGTCAAACCGGCCCATTGACGGCGATCTCCCTTTGCCGCCGCGGCCTGGTGGCTGCGGCCGCATGGGCGGCGGCGATCTCGGGGCCCGCCCCGGCGGCACTGAACGCCGAGCTGGCAATCGGCAGCCTCCGCTACCCGGGCGTCGCCCTGGACGACCTGAGCGTCAGCCTCGTCGACGGCGTTGCCGAACTGCGCATCGCCGAGTTGCGCCTGGGGAATCATCCCTGGCGGGAGCTGGCGCTGCGTTGTCCGGGTCTGGTGGTGAGCGGCGCGTCCCTGGCCTGTCGGGACGGCCACCTGCGGGCACCCGCGCCCCTGGGCGGCGCCGCAGTGGATTTCGTGTTCTCCCCCGCCGCGGCGACCGGCAACCTGAGGCTGACATGGCCCGGATCCGGATCGCTGGCCGCCGAACTCGGTGGCGCCGGGGTATTGACGGTGCGGGCCCGTGATCTGGATCCGGCGCTGCTGACCGCTGCGCTGCCGCCGCTGGCCGCCTGGAACCCGGCGGGCGCGCTGGATTGCGACCTGCGCCTGGACGCAGCGGCCCAACCGCCGGCAGTGACCGCGCACTGCGCGTTGCGCGGCGGCGGCTTCGCCACCGCCGACGGCCTGCGCGCCGGGGAGCAGCTCGATCTGACAATCGACTTCAGTGCCGAAGCCAGTGCCGAAGCCAGTACCGTAGCCAATGCCGCCGGTTGGCGCTGGCACATGGCCGGGGAGTGGTCGAACGGCGCGATTTACCTGCATCCGGTCTATCTGCCTGCCGGCGCGCAGCTGGCGGCCACCGGCGATCTGGGGGACGGATACCTGAGGGTCGCCGAGGCGGAGCTGGCAGTGGATGGCGTCGGCAGCTTGCGGGGCAATGCGGCGCTGGACCTCCAGCCCTTGGCGGTGCGGCGGCTGGAGGCGGAAGCGTCGGATCTCGATCTCGCGGTGCTGGGGCGCCTTGTGCTGGCGCCGCTGCTGTTGCCGGCGAGCGCCGATGATCTGGATTTCCGCGGCCGCGCCGCGGCCCGGGTGCGCCTCGCCGGTGGGCAACCGCCCGCGCTCGCGGTGCAGTTGCGCGAGGCGGGTATCGAGCACCGGGTGCTGGATATGGGCGTGGGTCCGGCGACCGGCACCCTGGATTGGCCGGGTGATGGCACCGGCGCCCTGGCGCTGCGGCTCGGTGGTGGTGCGCACTGGCGCGGGCTGAGGTTCGGCGGCTTCCCGGTGCGCGCCGGCCTCAACGGGGAGCGGGTGACGGTCGAGCCCCTGGCGATTCCGCTGTTCGACGGCGCGCTGCGGCTGGACGGGCTGGAACTGTGGCGCGAGGATTCGGGCTGGCAGGGCGCCGGTCGGGCGTCGATCGATCCCATCTCGCTGCCCGAACTGTCGGCCGCTGCCGGCCTGCCGATCCTGGGCGGTACCCTGGGGGCGGACTTTCCCCACGTCCGGGTCGCTCCCGGAGAGATCGCGGTCGACGGCGAGATCGGTATCGAGGTGTTCGATGGCCGGCTGCGGGTGTCCGGCCTGCGGCTGATCGAGCCCTTCGGCGTCGGTGCCTACGCGCGGGCGGAAATCGCCGCCGAGCGCCTGGATCTCGGTTTGCTGACCGATTCCTTCGATTTCGGCAGCATCAGCGGGCGCGTCGATGTCCGGGTCCGGGATCTGGAGCTGGCCGGCTGGCGCCCGGTGCGTTTTGCGGCTCGCATCGAGAGCAGTCCCGGCCGCTACCGGCGCCGCATCAGTCAGCGCGCGGTGCAGAGCCTGGGTGCGCTCGGCGGTCCCGGGGTGGTCAACGCCATCCAGCGCAGCGCGTTACGGTTCTTCGACAGTTTCGGCTACCGCCGCCTCGGCTGGTCCTGCGTGCTGGAATCCGGCGTCTGCGCGATGGCGGGGGTCGAACCCGAGAAACGGCGGGACGACGGCGGTTTCGTGATCGTCGAGGGCCGCGGCATCCCGGCGCTGGACGTGGTGGGCTACAATCGCCGCGTCGACTGGAAGGTGCTGCTCAGCAGGCTGAACCGGGTGACCGGCGCCGGCGCTCCCGCGATGGTGCAGTAGTCTGGCGGCAGGGGACACGCCCATGAGGAGACGTCCATGAAGAAGCTCGGTGGATTGTTTGCGGCCGCGGCGGCACTGGCGTCCTGGTCCTGCGTGACCATCAATATCTATTTTCCGGCCGCGGCGGCGGAACGAGCTGCCGACCAGGTGATCGAAGAGGTCTGGCAGCTCCGGGAGCAGCCAGGGGAGCAGGCGCCGCCAGCGCCGGATACCGGAGAATGACGATGAACAGAATGCGAGGCTTCGGATTTTGGTTGGTGTTGGTTCTACTGTCGGCGCTGACCGCCGGCGGCGCCGCGGCCCAGGCCCAGGCCGATCTGGAAATCGACACCCCCGCGATCCGGGCACTCACCGCGGCCATGAAGGCGCGCCACGACGCCCTGGAGCCCCACTACCGCTCCGGGGCCCTCGGGCAGGCGGCCAATGGCGATCTGGTATTGCGCGACGCCTCGCAGGTACCCCTGCCCCAGCGCGCGAAAGTGAACGCCCTGGTCGCCGCCGAGAATGCCGACCGCGCCGCGCTCTACCGGGAAATCGCCCGCGCCAACGGCCATTCCGAGTGGCAGGACGAGATTCGCGCCACCTTTGCCGAACGCTTCATCGCCCGCGCCCCGGCCGGTTGGTGGGTCGAGCGGGCGGGCGGCTGGGAAAGGAAGAAGTGAGCCGTCCCGCGATGTGGTTCCCGGTCCTGGGCGCCCGTGCTTGGGCGGATGGTAGGAGGATGGCGGGGGGCGGGAAAGATCGAAAATGGGCCCGTAGTTGCATCACTGCCGAGCGTCGTGGAGGCACGAAAATGAATTCCTTGAAGAGAATGAATTCCTTGAAGAGACTGCTGCTGGGGTCGTTGCTGGCGCTGTCAGTGCCCGCCGTGGCCGGTGACCGCACCCTGGACGCCGCAGTGGGCGGTGCCGTCGGTGGCGCCATTGGTGGTGCCGTGGGCGAGACGGTGGGCGGCCGGGACGGCGCCATCATCGGCGCCGGAGTCGGTGCCGCAGCCGGGGCGGCGGCCAATACCGAGGACGACGAAGGCCGCCATGGCGGTGACGGTCGCTACCACGGCGAGCGATATGACCATCATCAGGGTGGCCATTTCTGCCCGCCCGGGCAGGCCAAGAAAGGCAACTGCTGAGACGCCGGGGCGACCGCCTAGCAGGCGGACGCCCGCTGTTCGGTCAGCTCCAGCAGCGCATACAGGGCGCGCCACAGCTGCCAGGCGTCGGCGAGACCGGGATCGACATCGACATGCTGGAGGCCGTCGGCCTCGAACAGCGGCGCGCGGCCCGGCCCCAGGCGCTGGTGGAGCGCGCGGCTGTGGGAGATCGGCAGCACCGCGTCGCCGGTACCGTGGATCAGCAGCAGACGTGCACCCAGGGATTCCAGATTCCGGGGGACCAGGTCGAGGGCCGCCAGTTCGTCGCGGATGGGCTCCGGCAGCGCCGCTATCAGGGTCTGGACGCGTAGCGGATCGGTGTTGGCGACCAGCGCGTACAGGGCGCGGCCACCGGGTCCCAATTGTGCCGCCAGTTCGTCCACCGCGGCCTTCGGGTCGCCCAGGCGCCGCCGCGCCAGTTCGCGCAGCAGCCTGCGGTCGCCCGGATTCGGGAGTTGGGCCGCCTGACTCAGCAGCAGCCACCAGCGGCCTTCGGGCGCCGGAGGTGTGCCGCGGCGCCCGGACAGCGGATCGAATCCGGTAGTGGCGTAGGTGATGGCGGCGGCGAGGTCATAGTAGCCGCCCACCGCGACCACGAAAGTCAGCCGTTCGCGGACCCCCGGGGCGAGCGCGGCGATCAAGGCCGGGCCCACCGCGAAGCTCACCGCCAGCTCGCCGACCGACCGGCAGTCGTCTTGCGCGTCCAGCGCGTGGCGCAGGGCATCGCCGATATCCCGGGCGTCCTCGCGACCTGCGCTCAGGGAGCGCATGCCGGGCAATTCGGGCGCCAGCACCGCGAAGCCGGCTCGTGCCAGGGTGTTCGCAAAGCTCACCAACCTGGGTTCCCGGCGGCCCTCCGGGGCCAGGCCGTGCAGCAATACCAGGGTGGCGCGGGGCTCGCCTTCGGCAGGCAGATAGCCGTCGGCGAGGTGGTGACGGCCGTCGATCACGAAATCCGCGCTATCCCGCAGCGGCGCATCGCTGCGCGCCTTGAGCGCACTGCGCCCGGCGCCGGCCTGGATGTCGAGCAGGATCAACAGCGCCAGGCCGCCGCGTTCCAGGGCCGGGGCCATGGCCAGCAGGGCCGCCGCCGCGAGTACGCCGACGGCCAGGATTCTTCCCAGGGTACGGACGCGCAACTGCGCCTCAGGCGCACGCGGTGAGTGTTTCGACGGCCCGCTCCGTGGAGATGTGACACCGATCGGGGTGCAGGCGCTCGAACAGGGCGCTGCCCCGCAACTGGTCGAGGACGGGTCCCTTGACCTCGGCCAGGTGCAGCTCGACGCCGGCTTCGCCGAGGCTGGTGTAGAGGTTTTCCAGCATCTCCAGGGCGCTGGCGTCGATGTAGGCTACCCCGGACAGGATCAACACCACGGCCTCGAGGCCGGCGCGGTCGACGACCAGGTTCTGGAGCTCGGACTCCACGCGCGGGGTATTGGCGAAATAGAGATTTTCATCGATGCGCACCAGCAGCAGCTGCGGCCAGGTTTCGACCACATGGCGGTGGATGTTGCGGAAATGCTCGGTCCCGGCAATGCGTCCGACCACCGCAATATGGGGTCTGCTGGTGCGGTACAGGAACAGCAGCAGCGCCAGTCCGACGCCGATCGACAGGCCCAGCTCGATGCCCAGCGCCAGCACGCCGATCAGGGTGGCGGCCTGGGCCGTGCCGTCGCCGCGGTCGTATCTCCAGGTGTGCCGCAGTCCCTCGAGGTCGATCAGCTGCCATACCGCGACCACGATGATGGCGGCCAGCACCGCCTTGGGCAGATCGTGCAGCAGGCCGGCGAACAGCAACGCGGCCAGCGCGACCCAGAACGCGGTGAAGATGGCCGCCAGCTGGGTGCGGGCGCCGGCCTCGAAGTTGACCATGGAGCGCGCGAATCCGCCGGCGACCGGCATGGCGCCGGCACAGGCTGCGGCGATGTTGGTCACCCCCAGGGCCCGCAGTTCCTGGTCGGGGTCGATCTTTTCGCGGCGCCGGAAGGCCAGGGCCTTGGCCACCGAGATACTTTCCACATAGCCGATCAGGGCGATCAGCGCCGCCGAGGGCAACAGCTCCAGCCAGCCCGGCGCGGTGACGAAACCCAGCTGCGGTCGCGGCAGACCGCTGGGTACGCCGCCCACGATCGCCAGTCCCCAGCGCTGTTGGGCATCCAGGGCGCCCGCGCAGAGAATGGCGAGGATCACCAGCACCAGGGGCGCCGTGCGCACCACGATGGCGGCCGTGGCGCGGGCCAGCCCGGCGCCTATCAGGACCCGGAGCAGCGGTCCCCGCGCCAGCAGCAGTGCGGCGACGGTGGTCAGACCGAAAGCCGCCGCTGCCGGATTGAGTTCCGGCAGGGAGCGTCCGATCACCGCCAGCAGTTCGAACAGCCCGGCGTCCCGGGAAGCGGCAATTCCGGTCAGCGCCGGCAGCTGGGTGCAGACGATGAAGATGGCGGCACCCGTGGTGAATCCGGAGAGCACCGGATGGCTGATGAAGGCGGTCAGCCAGCCCAGGCGCAGCAGGCCCAGGCCCAGCAGCAGCAGCCCCACCAACGCCGAGAGGATGAGCGCGCCGGTCAGATATTTGTCGGGATCTCCGCCGGCATAGGGTGTCAGGGCAGCGCTCACCATCACTGCGGCCACCGCCACCGGGCCCACCGCCAGGGTGCGGCTGGTGCCGAGCAGTGCGTAGACCAGCGGGGGCACGATACTGGCGTAGAGCCCCACCTCCGGCGGCAGACCGGCGAGCAGGGCATAGGCCAGGGCCTGGGGAATCAGCAGGATGGCGGTGATGGTCCCGGCCAGCAGATCCTGGGCCAGGGCGCCGCGCTCGCGTCCGCGCAGATCCCCGTACAGTGGCAGTAGCCTGCTCCAGCGCGGCGGCCGTGGCCCTGTCGGATTGTTGTCCAATGCCATTGCTGATCCTGGGCGTCTCGGTTCGGCGATCGCTACCCCTGGGAGGCAGGAGTTGCGCGGCGAGCGGGTGCTCGATAGTACGACCGCTGCGGCGCGAAGCGCCTGCGGCCGTGCCGACATCGGCTTGAAACAATAAGCATAGATGGATCGGTTATATTAGCAGTCAGCCGGGGCCAGCTGGCAAGCCGGGCGATTATTCAAATGGGAGGCTGCCATGAACGATTCCACCATGCGACATGTTGTCGTCATCGTCGGCGGCGGAGCCGCCGGCCTCACGGTAGCGGGTCTGCTGCGCAGAACCCAACCCGACCTCGATGTCGCGGTGATCGAGCCGTCGGAGCACCACTATTATCAACCCGCCTGGACGCTGGTCGGCGGCGGCACCTACGACATCGCTCGTACCCGCCGCCTGACCGCGGATTGCATGCCATCGGGCGTGACCTGGATCCAGGATCGGGTGACCGGTTTCGCGCCCGACCGCAATCGCGTGGAGCTGGCTTCCGGTGCCGCCGCGGAATATCGCTACCTGGTGGTGGCTGCCGGTCTGCAGATCGACTGGGGACGCATTCAGGGCCTCGAGGCGACCCTGGGCAGCAACGGCGTCACCAGTAACTACCGCTACGACCTGGCGCCCTATACCTGGGAGTGCATTCGCAGTCTGCGCGGCGGCGAGGCGCTGTTCACCCAGCCGGCGATGCCCATCAAGTGCGCCGGAGCGCCGCAGAAGATCCTCTATCTCGCCGCCGATCACTGCCGCGGCGCAGGGGTGTCGGCGGGGATGCATTTCTTCACCCCGGGGCCGGCCATGTTCGGTGTGCCCTTTTATTCCAGGGCGCTCGACAAGGTGGTCGACCATTACGGCATCCAGCCCCACTTTGCCCACAACCTGGTGGCGGTGGACGGCCCGGCGCAGAAGGCCGTGTTCGAGGTGGCCGAAGGCGAGGAAAAGCGCAGCGTCGAGCTGTCCTTCGACCTGTTGCATGTGGTGCCCCCCCAGTCGGCACCGGACTTCATCAAGGCCAGTCCGCTGGCCGATGCCTCGGGCTGGATGAGCGTCGACAAGCACAGCCTGCGGCACACCGGTTTCGACAACGTGTTTGGCTTGGGCGACTGCACCACGACGCCCAACAGCAAGACGGCGGCGGCGGTGCGCTGCCAGGCCCCCGTGGTGGTCGCCAATCTGCTCCACGCGCTGCACGGCAAGGGCACTGAACGCAGCTACGACGGCTATGCGTCCTGTCCGCTGACCACCTCCAACGGCCGCATCATGCTCGCCGAGTTCCTCTACGACGGCGTGGTCGCGCCCAGCTTTCCCGTCGATCCGCGCATTCCCCGTCGCGCCTACTGGTGGCTGAAGAAGTACTATCTGCCCTTTCTCTATTGGCGCATGCTCAAGGGCCACTTGGGCTTCGACTGGCACCGGCAGCGCAGCTTTCCAGAGGCACTGCCGGCGATAGAGCCCTGAGTGCCGGTTCAGTAGTAGGGCAGGGGTTCGGCCTTGCCGCGAAACACCCGAGCAGTAGGCCGAGTACCCGCGGGTCCAAGCGCCTGAGCCGGCCGATGCGCGAACAAGGCCTGCGCGAGGCCGCGCACCACGGACAGCGACCACGCACGTCCGCTCGCCGAGAACCTGCTTGCCAGACAGTTCGACGTGACCAGCACGACGCCAGCCTGGGTCAGTGACATCAGTGTGCCGCAGCAAGCGGCGTAAGAGATGAGGGTATGGCCCCTCGCCATCGGCTTGCAGGAGCAGGTGGCAAACCACCGCAAGCGGCTTGGGTCAAAAGCCCCGGTCGTGAGCGTTGCGGAAAAGGCGCCATCAGGCGTCAGGTGTGAACTCGGAAGGCGAACAACCGTGAACTGCCGTTCAAGCGTCGAAAGTACTCAGACGACATCGAAACCGGGGAGTGATGTTGCTCCGGGAGAAGTTGGGACGATACCTGTTTACGATCCCAGCGGTGTCCGGCGTAGAGGCAGCGCGAGCCGGGTTCAGGCTCTTACGTTGAACTGCGGGAACCTTCGGTGGCGATGGCAAGGGAAAGGCACAAGCCGACAAGGCGAGGCCGATAGTACCGATGCGCCATCAAGGGGCGGAGCGGCTCGTAGTAGCGTTGAAGTCGCTGTAATGGCGATGGAGCGAAGGGGCCGCGTCATCCGGTCATGGGTGTGGGTCAACTGCGCAAGCAGGAGGAGCCCGCTCGCATGACAAAGCCGTTTGAAATTCCCAAACGACTGGTCTGGGAAGCGTATCAGTGTGTCAAGGCCAATGGAGGGTCAGCAGGCGTCGATCAGGAATCGATCGAACGGTTTGAACGTCGTCTCGGCAACAACCTGTACGTGCTTTGGAATCGTCTTTGCTCCGGCAGCTATTTTCCGTCGCCAGTCAAAGGCGTGCCGATTCTGAAGAAGTCAGGCGGTGTGCGGATGCTCGGCGTGCCCACAGTGGCCGACCGGGTGGCGCAGACTGTGGTCAAGCGTGTCTTGGAACCGATCCTCGAACCCCAGTTCCATCCCGATTCCTATGGGTATCGCCCCGGGCGCTCGGCGCTCGATGCGGTAGCCCGGGTACGGCGGCGGTGCTGGGACTACGACTGGGTGATCGAGTTCGACATCAAGGGAATGTTCGACAACATCGACCATGCGTTGCTGATGTGGGCGGTTCGGAAGCATTGCCAGATACCCTGGGTGCTGCTGTATATCGAGCGTTGGCTCAAGGCACCGATGGAGATGGCGGATGGGCAGCGCGTGGAACGGACACGCGGCACACCGCAAGGGGGTGTCGTCAGTCCGCTGCTCGCCAATGTGTTCATGCACTATGCGTTCGACCGCTGGGTGACCCAACATCTGCGCAGCGTGCGATTCTGCCGCTACGCCGATGATGGGGTGATCCACTGCAAAAGCCGGGCGCAGGCGGAGTTTGCCCTGCGCCGCATTACCGAACGATTCGGTCAATGTGGGTTGGAGTTGCATGCGGAGAAGACACGGATCGTCTACTGCCGGGACTTCAATCGTCCGGCAGACTATCCGACCATCCAGTTCACCTTTCTCGGTTACACGTTCCGGCCGCGTAAAGCGGTGGACAAGTATGGCCGGGTCTACGTGAACTTTGCACCGGCGGTAAGCCGTGACGCACTGCGTGCGATGCGGCAGACCATCCGGGGCTGGCATCTTCAGCTCAAGTGCGACCAGCACATCGACGATCTGTCCCGTATGTTCAACCCGGTGCTACGTGGCTGGATGAACTACTACGGGCGATTCCACGGTTCGGCCATGGATGCCATCTGGAAACACCTGAACGCTTATCTGATGCGATGGTTACAACGCAAGTACAAGACTTTGGCGCGTCGGAAGCGACGTGCCTGGCGAGCGCTTGGTCGGTTGGCCGCCGCATCGCCCCGTGCCTTTGTGCACTGGGAACGCGGCTATGTGCCGCGGGCTGGATGATGGGAGCCGGATGAGTCGAGAGGCTCACGTCCGGTTCTGCGAGGGGCTGGGGGTGCAATTCCCCCGGCCTACTCACCCCTACATTCCGACACCTGAGGACTGGTTGTACTTGGCAGTGGTGCTGAGCATCCAGACCCGGCAGGTGCTTGGCTACAGCCGCAGTGACCGCATGCCGGATGACCTGGTCGAGCAGCCGTCACTGAAGGCGTGCCAGCGTTCACCAGGGCGACAAAGGGTGCTGTTCCACCGACCGTGGTAGCCAGTACGCGAGCGGCGACGACCGCCCATTGCTGGGCGCAGGTTGAAACTTTATCGACAGGTATCAATCATAGGACCTGTGTCCCGCGTAAGAGCGCGTCCTGCGGCGCGACTGAAAGGGACCATTCACCAAAGGAGAACACCATGGCAATGCAATCGAAAAAGACGCTGGCGGCGGCCGTAGGCACCGCTTTCCTGGCCTCGGTAGCCCTGGCTCCCCTGGCTTCTGCCGCAGAAAACCCCTTCCAACTCGATCGTCTCGCCGGCGGCTACAACCTGGCAGAGAAAGGCGATGCCGAGGGCAAGTGCGGTGAAGGCAAGTGCGGCGAAGGCAAGGCCAAGAGCGAAGGCGAGGGCAAGTGCGGTGAAGGCAAGTGTGGTGGCAGTAACTGATCGCCGAACTCGCCCGATCACGGTGACCGGATGACAGTGGTCGCCGGCATTACCGGTGCCGGCCTGGGTTTACGGCGGTCCCTGTTGGGGCCGCTGCAATCCTGGCACGGACCCACACCGGACTTTCTCGAAGTCGCTCCGGAGAACTGGATGCGCGTCGGCGGCAGGCTGGGGCGCAGGTTCCGCGAGTTTACCGAGCGCTATCCTTTCGTGTGCCACGGACTGTCGCTGTCACTGGGCTCCACGGATCCCCTCGATCTGGATTTTCTCGCCGAACTGCGAGTATTCCTGCGCAAACATGGGGTGCGTTGCTATTCCGAACACCTGAGCTACTGCAGCCACCAGGGTCATCTGTACGATCTGATGCCGATCCCCTTTACCGAGGCGGCGGTACGCCATGTCGCCGGTCGCATCCGCCAGGTGCAGGATGCGCTGGGGCAGCGGATCGCCATAGAGAATGTCTCCTACTACGCCGCGCCGGCCCGTGAAATGACCGAGCTGGAATTTCTCAATGCAGTGCTGCGGGAAGCGGATTGCGAGCTGCTGCTCGACGTCAACAATGTCTACGTCAACTCCGTCAATCACGGCTATGACCCCGACAGCTTTCTGGCTGGGATTCCGGCATCGCGCATCGCCTATGGCCATGTCGCGGGGCATTTTGTCGAGGCCGAGGATCTGCTGGTCGACACCCATGGCGCCGAGGTCGTGGATCCGGTATGGCGGCTGTTGGCAGCCGCGTATCGCCGGTTCGGTCGCTTCCCCACGCTGTTGGAGCGCGATTTCAATATTCCGCCAGTGGCGACCCTGATGGCCGAACTCGCGCAGATCTCGAGCGCTCAGGTGGTGGCATCAGAGCCGCAGCCGGCGTGAACGGCGCGGCGGATTTCGCCAGGCTGCAGGCCGACTTCGCCGGCCACCTGCGCGATCCCGGCGGCCAGCCGCCGCCGGCCGGCATCGAGCCGCGGCGCATGCAGGTCTACCGGGAACTCGTCTTCAACAATATCGCCGGCTTCATCCGCAACGGTTTTCCAGTGCTCTGGGGGCTGCTCGGCGACGCCAGGGGAAATCGCCTGGTGCGGGATTTCATGGTCCGTCACCGCGCCGAGACCCCCTATTTTCTGGAGATCAGCCGGGAGTTTCTGGCCTATCTGCAGGAGGAGTACCAGCCCGAACCCGAAGATCCCGATTTCCTGCGGGAACTGGCCCACTACGAATGGGTGGAGTTGGCGTTGGACGTTGCCGACAGTGAGCTGCCCCGGGAGGGCTTGGATCTGCACGGAGATCTGCTCAGCGGCCGCCCGGTGGTGTCGCCCCTGGCCTGGGTGCTGTCCTATCGTTACCAGGTCCACCTGCTGGGCCCTGGGTTCCGGCCCACCGAGCCGCCGCCGGCGCCCACCCATCTGGTGGTGTATCGCAATGGCGCCGACGAGGTGAATTTTCTGGAGATCAATGCGGTGACCGCGCGGTTGCTGCAGCTGCTGGGTTCGGATCCCGAATCCCGGCCCACCGGCGAGGGCGCCCTGGCGGCGATCGCCGCCGAACTCGGTCAGGCGGATGCCGGGCCCGTGATCGCGACGGGGCGGCAGATCCTGCTGCAGCTGCGCGAACTCGAGGTGTTGCTGGGCACTCTCGCCTGAGCGGTCCGCGGAGGCGTGCCGCACGGCTCCGTCAGGGTAGCAGGGCCCGCGGCGCGATCGCCTCGCGCAGGTGCGGATCGAGACGGGCCAGCATCTCCCGCCAGCGCTGCAGTTGCCCCGGATGCCCCGCGCGCTGCTGCTCGTGCCGGGAGCGGGCCAGCCACAGGCTTTCGGCATTGAAGCTGTAGATCGGACGCAGATCGGGGCGCTCGGTCGCCGGCAGGATGTGGCGGTTGAGATTGTCGAGGATGAGGGGTTCCGACCGCGGCTCCGGATAATAGGCCAACACCATGTGCGCCTGCTGCAGGGATTCCACCTTCACGTAGGTTATGCGCAACTTGTCCGGCGCCACGCCCATGGCCTTGAGGGTGAAGTACTTGGCGATCGCGAAGTCCTCGCAGTCGCCCGCGTCCCGCAGCAGAAACTCGTCGGGCGTCGCCCAGTAGTCGGCGACTTGCCACAGCTCCCGGTCATCGACAAAGCGGGCGCCATTGAAAAAATCGTTGACCGCGATGAGCTGTTCCCGCTCTGGCGCCGTACGTTTGTCGCTCATCAGCGCGCGCCATTGTTGCAGCCGGCGGTCGCCCATGTTGGCCCACGATGCCTCGGCGCTTGCCGGGCTGGCCGGCATTGCGATCGCGAGCAGGGCACAGAGCGCCGCGCACCCCAGTCGCCGGAGGATGGCGGAGCGGTGACCCGGATTAGAGGGCGTGCTGTCCATGCCCGGATGCTAGCAGCGGGCGGCACCGGCTCCATGGGCGCGCTTCCGGAACTGTGAACCAGGCCTCATAGTCTTTTCCAATCCAGAGATGAGCCTGAACATGGGCAGCGGGTCAGCCTGCTCAGGCGGCCGGGTTTTGGGGTTTGTGGAAGTTGCGATAGGGCGAATTGTGGGGGTGTCTCGGGTCGCGCGCAGCCCCGGGCGCTCAGCACTGATTTCGTCATAGAATCGCGCTGCACGGCCCTGGCGATAGGCAGGCCGAGGGAGAGCGCATGGGTTCGGGACAGTCCATTCACGGTCAGTGGTCTTCACGGCTGACCTTCATTCTGGCCGCGACCGGTTCGGCGGTGGGCCTGGGCAATATCTGGCGCTTTCCCTATGTGGCCGGGGAAAACGGCGGTGGCGCCTTCGTGCTGGTATATCTGTTGTGCGTGCTCGTCATTGGTCTGCCGATCATCATGGCCGAGATCCTGGTGGGACGGCGCGGCCGCCGCAATCCGATGGATTCGATCCGGGTGCTTGCCCTGGCCGAGGGGCGCAGCCCCCATTGGCAGTGGGCGGGTCTGCTCGGAGTACTGACCGGCACCCTGATCCTTTCTTTCTACGCCATGATCGGCGGCTGGACCCTGGCCTATCTCGCCGAGGCCGCGCGTGGCGCCTTCGTTGACATCACCCCGGCGGCGGCCGAGCGCATGCTCGGCGACCTGTTGGCCGACCCCTGGACCATGCTGTTCTGGCACAGTGTATTCATGGGGCTGGTGACCGCGGTGTCGGTACGCGGGGTCGAGGGAGGGCTGGATCGGGCGGCGCAGTTGCTCACCCCGGGGTTGTTGCTGATCCTGCTGGCGATGGTCGGCTATGGCCTGAGCACTGGCGATGTCGGCCGGGCAGCGCATTTCCTGTTCGCGCCGGATTTTTCGCGATTGGACGGCGAGGCGGTGTTGGCTGCCATGGGGCAGGCGTTCTTCAGTCTTTCCCTGGGCATGGGCGCCATCATGATCTACGGATCCTATCTGCGCTCCGACACTTCCATTCCCGGATCTTCGCTGGCGATCGTGGCCATGGACACGGCGGTCGCGCTGGTTGCCGGGCTGGCCTTCTTTCCGGTGGTGTTCGCCAATGGTCTCGACCCCGCCGAAGGTCCGGGGCTGGTGTTCGTGACCCTGCCTTTGGCGCTCGGCCAGATGCCTTTCGGCAGCGGCTTTGCGGTGGCGTTCTTCCTGATGCTCGCGGTTGCCGCCTGGACCTCGGCCATTTCGTTGATGGAGCCGGCGGTGGCCTGGCTGGTGGAGCGCCGGGCGCTGTCCCGCCTGCGCGCCGGGCTGATCGCCGCCGGCGCCATCTGGGCGCTGGGGATCCTGTCGATCCTGTCGCTGAACCTGTGGTCGGGCTACACCATCGCCGGGCGCACGGCCTTCGAGGCCCTCGATTACCTCACCAACAATATCCTTCTGCCGCTGGGGGGCATGGCGGTGGCGGTCTTCGCGGGCTGGACGCTGTCGCGCGCGGTGACCGCGGACGAACTCGATGCCGCCGCGCCGGCCTACAGCGCCTGGCGATTGCTGGTGCGCTATGTGTCCCCGCTGGCGGTCGGGGTGGTGCTGGTCGGGAAACTGCTGGGCGGCTAGTGGGCCTGCCGCCGCGGGCAGCGGTGCCCGGTGCCGGCGGATCGGCCTATACTGGATTCACCGGTCGCAGCAAGGGGACGCGGCGGACGGTTATCGCGACACAGGGAAGTGTGTGCCTTATCTACTCTTTGCTTTCGCAGCAGGCAGTTTCTCTTCCGCGCTGTGGCCGGCATTGCCGCCGCCGGCGCTGATCTGGCTGACCCTGCTGGCGGCGATTCCCGCCTCGCTGGCGGCACGGCGTTGGCCCGGCTCGCGCCGTATCTGCTGGCTGGCGGCGGGGTTGTGGTGCGGTATGGCCTGGGCGGCGCACTGGGGTGAGGCGCGGCTCGAAGCTCGCCTGCCGGCTGCGCTCGACAAGAGTGATTGGCTGGTGTCCGGTGAGGTGGTGGGTCTGCCGGATCGCGATCGCCGCCGGCAGCGATTCGAACTCCGGGTGCTGGACCTGGAGCCCCTGGTGCCCATGTCGCAGGTTCCGCCGCTGCACAGCTTGCGGCTGAGTTGGTACGGACAGGCGCCGGAGGTGCGGCCCGGCCAGCAGTGGCAGTTGCGCGTGCGGCTGCGCCATCCCCGCGGCTTCGCCAATCCCGGCGGCTTCGATTACTCGGCCTGGCTGTTTTCCCGCGGTATCTCCGCGACCGGTTATGTACGCGACCACCCGCAAAACCTGCTCCTGGGGGAGGCGGATGGTTGGTCGATCGACGCCTTCCGCTGGCGGGTTGCCGAACAGATCGCGGGCCTGCCTCTCGCGGCTCCGGTACGCGGGCTGTTGCGCGCGCTGACGGTCGGCGACGGCAGCGGGCTGAGCGCAACGGACTGGACGCGCCTGCGCGCGGCCGGTGTGTTGCATCTGGCGATAGTTTCCGGGCTGCATATCGGCCTCGCCGCGGGCTTCGGCATGCTGCTGGGCAGCTTGGCCGGACGCTTACTGCTGGCACTGGGAATGCGGGTGCCGGCACGCCACTGCGGGGCCCTGACGGCCTGGCTGACGGGTGGTTTTTACGCGCTGCTGGCGGGCTTCGGGTTGGCCACGGCGCGGGCTTTCGCGATGCTTTCGGTGCTGCTCGCGGTCTATCTGTTGCGGCGCCGGGCGGCACGCATGGCGGGGTTTCTCTGGGCGCTGGCGGCGATCGCGCTGCTGCAGCCCCTGGCTCCCCTGAGCCCCGGTTTCTGGCTGTCGTTCGGCGCAGTGGCGGTTCTGCTGTGGTACTTCGGGACACGGCCCGGGGGTGGTTGGCTGTCGACCGCGGTGCGGGCGCAGTGGGTGGTGCCCCTGGGTACCACGGTGGGTCTGCTCTGGTTCCAGGGGGAGATCCCCCTGCTGGCGCCGCTGATCAACCTGGTGGCAGTGCCCTGGGTGGGGATGTTGGCGGTGCCCGCGGGGCTGGTCGGCGTCGTGCTGCTGCCGGTCGCGCCGGCGCTGGCCGATGTCGTCTGGCAGTTCGCCGGGGCAGTGCTGCACGCGTTCCACCTCGCGCTCACTGTGCTCGAGACCACGGTGGGTGCATTGCGCTGGCAGCCCGCGGCCGGAGTGCGGGCAGAGGTGCTGGTGCTATTGGTCTTGGTCGGGTTGTGTCTGTTGGGCCCGCCCGGGCTGGGGTTGCGGAGGTATGCGCTGATCGCCCTGGCCGCTGTGGTGCTTGCGGGAGCGCCGCCGCGGCCGCCGCTGCAGGTGACGGTGCTCGATGTCGGTCAGGGTCTGGCGGTGGTGGTGGAGACCGCACAGCATGTGCTGGTGTACGACACCGGACCGGCGCTGAGTGAGCGCTTCGACGCCGGTGCCGCGATCATCGCCCCCTATCTGCGCAGGCGCGGCTGGCCCAGGCTCGACGCCCTGGTGGTGAGCCACGAAGATCTGGATCATGCCGGCGGCGCGGCCGGCCTGGCGCGCGAGTATCCGCCGCGCCGGGAGTTGCGCGGCGGCGAGGGGGCGGATCAGGATCCCCGGATCACCTCCTGCCGTGCCGGTCAGCGCTGGCGCTGGGATGGCGTGGATTTCCGCATCCTCCATCCCCGCGGCGATGAAGTGCGCGAAAACGATCGCTCCTGTGTGCTGCTGGTGGAGGCCGGGCAGGTCCGGGTTCTGCTGCCCGGGGATATCGAGGCCGGCGCCGAAGCCCGGCTGCTGGCCGCCGGGGCTGCCCCGGCGGCCGTGACCCTGCTGGTAGCGCCACACCACGGCAGCAAAACCTCCTCATCGGCGCAGTTCGTGGCCCGGATGCGGCCAGAGCACGTGATCTACGCCGCCGGTTACCGCCATCATTTCGGGCATCCGCACGCTGCGGTGGTGGCCCGCTACCGGGCCCAGGGCGCCAAGGCCTGGCACACGGCGGCCGAGGGCGCGTTGCGCTTCGTATGGCGGGATCCGGTGCAGCCTGCGGTGGTCGAGGTGTTCGCCGCGCGCCGTGGGCGCCGGCACTACTGGGACGGCGGCTGACAGCGATCGTTTCGATCGGTGTTTTTTCTGGCGTAACATGCATTCGGTTCGGATGCGGAGGACGAGGCTTGTACGAACTCATGGTCGCCGGCGGCTGGCTGATGGTGCCCCTGCTCGGTTGTTCCGTACTGGTGCTGGTGATTGCGGTGGAGCGCTTCCTGGCGCTCCGCCCCGAGCGCGTGGTGCCGAGCCAGTTGTTGCCCCAGGTGTGGCAATGGATACGCCAGGAGCAGATCAGCCGCGATCGCCTCCAGGAACTGCGCCAGTCGTCACCTCTGGGCCAGGTGCTGGCCACGGCGCTGGCCAACTCCCACCACGGCCGCGAGGTGATGAAGGACAGCGTCGAGGAGGGCGCCGGCCAGGTGACCCATGAGCTCGAGCGTTTCATCACCGCGCTGGGCACGGTGGCCGCCATCGCCCCGTTGATCGGTCTGCTGGGTACGGTGTTCGGCATGATCGAGGTCTTCACCGCGATGGTTCAGGTGGGCACTGGCAATGCAGCGATGCTCGCCGGCGGTATTTCCAAGGCGTTGATTACCACCGCGGCCGGCTTGATGGTCGCCATCCCGGCGCTGATCTGTCACCGGTATTTCGAGCGCCGCATCGATGGGCTGGCGGTGGCCATGGAGGAACAGGCGATTCGCCTGGTCGACGCCATGCACGGTGATCGGCTGCCGCCGGGTGATGGCGGAGCCGGCCGGTGAATGCGCGCCGCCGCCGCCGCAATGCCTCTGTCGAGGTGAACATCACGCCGCTGATCGATGTGGTGTTTCTGCTGCTGATCTTTTTCATGGTATCCACCACCTTCACCAAGGAGTCGCGATTGCATATCACCCTGCCCACCGCGGATGCCGAGCGCGGCGAGGCGCCTCCCGAAAGCATCGAGATCGTCATCGACCGGGAGGGCAGCTACGCCATCAACGGCGTCGCCCTGATCAACCGGCAGCGCGATACCCTGGTGCGCGGGCTGCGCGAGTTGGCGGCGGGCAACCTGGACGTCCCGGTGACCATTACCGCCGACGCCCGCACCGCTCACCAGGCGGTGGTGACCGCCATGGAAGCCGCCGGCAAGGCGGGGTTCGCTCACCTCAACATCACCAGTCAGTTGCCCGACGGCGGTGAGGAGTAGCCGATGACCGCGCGGCCGCCTGCGCAGCACAGCAGCCTGCGCATCTACCTGCGCCTGATGGGTTATGTGCGCCCCCACATTCCCGTGTTTCTGCTGGCAGTTGTGGGACTGTGGTTGTTCGGCGCCATGGAAGTGGTGTTCATCGACGTCTTCGGCTACCTGATCGACGTGCTCACCCGGGTCACCGGCGAGGCCGTGGACACCGGCGGTCTGGGCATGTCGGTGAGCGAATCGGGGATCACCGCGCGGGTCGCCGAGCATCTGGTCGGCGGCGAGGATCTGCTCGCCCAGGCCCGCTTCGTGCTGCCCTTGATGCTGGTCGGGATCGCATTGATCCGTGGCCTGGGCTTTCTGCTCGGCAACTACGGGATGAGCTATGTGGCCCAGTCGGTGGTCCACCGGTTGCGAACCCAGGTGTTCGACAAGTACACCCGGATGCCCGCCGCCTATTTCGACGGCAATATGTCCGGCCACCTGGTGGCCCAGCTGACCTACCACGTCTTTCAGGTGATGGGTGCCACCACCAGCGCCCTCAAGGTGATCATTCGCGAGGGCTTTCTGTCCATCGTCCTGCTCGGTTACCTGATCTGGCTGAACTGGCGGCTGGCGCTGATCTTCCTCATCCTGATGCCCGTTGTTGCCGCCATCATCGGCGCGGTAAGCGCGCGGTTCCGCCGTCTGGGCAAGAAGATCCAGGCGGCGATGGGCAGCGTCACCCAGATCGCCAACGAGGCAGTCGGTGGACAGCGCGAGATGCACCTCTACGGCGGCGGTGACTATGAGCGCCGGCGGCTGCTGCGCGCCAGCGCCGCCAATCGCCGCCAGAGCCTCAAGCTGGAGTTGACCGAAGGTCTCTCGACGCCTGTGGTACAGCTGCTACTGGCTGCAATCATGGGGCTGTTGATGTGGCTGGTGCTGACGCCGACCATGCTCGCCGACATGACCGTTGGCGGCTTCGTGAAGTTCCTGTTCGCGGCGGCCATGCTCGCCAAGCCGGTGCGCCAGCTCACCCAGGTCAACGCCGTGGTACAGCGCGGCATCGCCGCCGCCGACACCCTGTTCCAGACCCTGGATGCGGAGGAAGAGCCGGATGAGGGCACCCTGGACGTGGCGCGGGTCGCGGGACGTTTCGAGTTCGACGGCGTCGGCTTCGCCTATCGCGACAATGCGCCCCGGGTTCTGGAGGACCTTTCCTTCCGCGTCGCAGCCGGCGAGACGGTGGCGCTGGTCGGCTCTTCGGGTAGCGGCAAGACCTCCCTGGTGAGTCTGCTCCCGCGCTTCTACAACTACCAGCAGGGCCGGATTCTGCTCGATGGCCGCGAACTCAAGGAATACCGCCTGGCTGCCCTGCGTCGCCAGATCGCCTTCGTCAGCCAGCACGTGGTGCTGTTCAACGATACCGTCTACAACAATATCGCCTACGGCGAACTGGCCGCGCGCACGCCGGAAGCGGTGCGGGACGCCGCGCGCCGGGCGCGAGCGCTGGATTTCATCGAGGCGCTGCCGCAGGGCTTCGACACACCCATCGGCGATGACGGCGTACTGCTCTCCGGCGGCCAGCGCCAGCGCCTGGCGATCGCCCGGGCGTTGCTCAAGGATGCTCCGGTGCTGATTCTCGACGAGGCGACCTCGGCGCTGGATTCGGAATCGGAGCGGCATATCCAGGCGGCGCTGGAGGTGGCGATGCGGGGCCGCACCACCTTCGTGATCGCACACCGGCTGAGCACCGTGGAGAAAGCCGATCGCATTCTGGTACTGGAGTGCGGGCGGATCGTGGAGGAGGACAGCCACGAACGGTTGCTGGCGCTGGGCGGTCGTTACGCCAGCCTGTATCGCCAGCAGTTCGAGCCGGAGGCGCAGGCCGCCTCGTGACCGTGCTGGCAGGGCTCTGGTACCGGCGCGGCGGCTGGGGTTGGCTGCTGGCACCCCTGGGCCTGTTGTTCGCTGCGGTCGCCGGCCGGCGCCGGCGGGTCCTCCAGTGCCGTTACCAGGGTCGGCCGTTCGCCGCGCCCGTGGTGGTGGTGGGCAACATCAGCGTCGGCGGCACCGGCAAGACGCCGCTGCTCATGGCTCTGGCGCAGCGGCTGTCGGCGCGGGGCCGGCGGCCGGGAATCGTCAGCCGCGGCTATGGTGGCAAGCCGGGGCCGACACCCGTGCTGGTGACCCCTGCGCATCTGCCTGCGGTGGTCGGCGACGAACCCAGGCTCATCGCCCAGACGACCGGTTGCCCGGTGGTGGTGTGTGCCGACCGCCGCGCGGCGGTGGACTGGCTGCTCGCCAACTGTGATTGCGATCTGGTACTCAGCGACGACGGCCTGCAGCACTATCGCCTGCACCGGGATTTCGAAATCGCCGTGCTCGACGGCGAGCGCGGCCTGGGCAATGGCCGCTGCCTGCCGGCCGGGCCCCTGCGTGAACCCCCGGGGCGGCTCGCCGAGGTCGATGCCGTGGTCGTCAATGGTGGCGACTACCGGGCCCCGGTGGCGGCCTTGCGGATGGCGCTGCGCCCGGTGGCATTCCGGCACCTGGCCAGTGGACGCCATTATCCGGCCGGCCTGCTGCCGCCGGAATGGGGGAAGGACGGGCGGGTCCATGCGGTGGCCGGCATCGGTAACCCGGAACGCTTCCGCGCTACCCTGGAGACCCTCGGGGTGAACGCGGATCTGCGTCCGCTGCCCGACCACCACGCATTGAGTGCCGCGGACCTGCGCTTTCCGGATGCCCTTCCCGTGGTCATCACCGCCAAGGATGCGGTCAAATGCGAGAGGCTGGCCGACCCGCGCCTGTGGGTGCTGGAAGTGGTGGCCGAACTGACCGCCGAGGATTGGGAAAAGCTGCTCGACCAAATTGATGGATTGATTGGACAAACCCATTCAACACGATGAAAGAGCTATGTTCTACTGTGTAATCCCAGCCCGTTACGGAGCCTCCAGGCTGCCCGGCAAGCCCTTGCTGGAGATCGCTGGCGAACCCATGGTGGAGCACGTGCGCCGGGCCGCGCTGGCCAGTGGCGCGCGCGCGGTCGTGGTGGCAACCGATCATGCGGAGATCCGCGATCGGGTGCAGGCCGCCGGTGGTAGGGTCTGCATGACCGCGGCCGGACATGCCTCGGGTACCGACCGCCTCGCCGAGGTCGCCGAACTGTGCGGCTGGCAGGATGACGATATCGTGGTCAATGTGCAGGGTGACGAACCTCTGCTGCCGCCGGCGGTCATCGATCAGGTGGCGGCCGACCTGGCGGCAAGCCCCGACTGCGGAGTGGCCACCCTGTGCGAGCCCATTGCGGATCCGCAGGTCCTGACGGACCCCAATGCGGTCAAGGTGGTGGTGGCGCAGGAGCGCGCGCTCTACTTCAGCCGAGCAGCCATTCCCTGGCCCCGGGATCTGGCACTGCGCGGGGAACCGCCACTGGATCCGCGCTGTCTGCCATTGCGTCACATCGGCCTGTACGCCTACCGGGTGGCGGCGCTGCGCCGCTTCAGCGACTGGCCCGTGGCGCCGCTGGAGGCGGTCGAGGCATTGGAGCAGCTGCGTTTTCTGGCCAACGGCGTCGCGATTCGGGTGGCGCTCGCGGCTGCGCCCGTGCCCGGTGGTGTCGATACCCCGGACGATCTGGCGCGGGTGCGGGAATACTTTCGGAGCCGGATGTCGTGAACGTGGAGCGCCCCCTGTCGGTACTCTTCGTATGCCTGGGCAATATCTGCCGATCGCCCACGGCGGAGGCGGTGTTCGCCGCGCGGGTTGCCGACGCCGGCCTTTCCGACCGGATCCACAGCGATTCCGCGGGTACCGGGGACTGGCATCTGGGGCGGCCGCCCGATCCCCGCACCAGACGCGCCGCCCGTGCCCGCGGGTACGACCTGGAGAGGCTGCGGGCGCGGCAGGTGGTGCCGGCCGACTTCCGCGACTTCGACTACATTCTGGCGATGGACAATGCCAACCTCCGCGATCTGCAACTATTGCGCCCGCAATGGTATGACGGCCGCCTGGACCTCTTCCTGCGCGCCGCCGGGAACGCCGCAGTCGCGGAAGTGCCCGACCCCTATGCCGGCGATGCCGGCCACTTCGAAGCGGTGCTGGACCTGATCGAGGGCGGCGTCGACGGGCTGCTTGCTGTTCTGCGGCACCGTCATTCGGTGTGACGCTTGGACATCCATCACCACTTCGACCTGAGTTCCCGCAATACCTTGGCGCTGGCCGCCCGGGCGCGCCATTACGTCAGCGTCTCCGACCTGGACAGCGCCCGCGCGGCGCTGCAGTTCGCCCGCGATCGGCGCCTGCCGATCACCGTACTGGGCGCCGGCAGCAATGTGGTACTGGCCGGCGATCTGCCCGGGCTGGTGATCCATATGGCAATCCGCGGCCGCCGTGTAGTTGACGAGCGCGCCGGTCAGCTCGAACTCGAGGTCGGCGCCGGGGAGGATTGGCACGACACCGTGGAGTACTGCCTGCAGCGCGGCTGGTACGGGCTCGAAAACCTGGCGCTGATCCCGGGCACCGTGGGAGCGGCTCCGGTGCAGAATATCGGCGCCTACGGTGTGGAATTGGAGAGCCGCTTGCAGTGCCTGACCGCGCTCGAGCTGGCCACCGGCCGGATACGGCATTTCGATCGTGCCGCCTGCGGCTTCGGTTACCGGGACAGCGTCTTCAAGCGCGAGGAGCGCGACCGCTGGCTGATCGCCTCGGTCCGGCTCTCGTTGCGGCGGGTGCCGGCGCCGGTACTGGATTATCCGGCGCTGCGCGACGCCCTCGGCGACCGCCCCGCGGGGGATATCTCCCCCGAAGAGGTGGCCCGGGCAGTGATGGCATTGCGCCGCGAGCGGTTGCCCGACCCCGAGCAGACCCCCAACGCGGGCAGTTTCTTCAAGAATCCGGTGGTGACGGAGGCCAGGGCCCGGGCCCTGGGGGTCAGGCATCCGGGGCTGGTGACCTTTCCCGCTCCCGGGGGCGGCGTCAAGCTTGCCGCTGCCTGGCTGATCGAGCGCTGCGGCTGGAAGGGCGTACAGCAGGGCGGGGCGGGGGTCCATGAGCGGCAGGCGCTGGTGCTGGTCAATCGCGGCGGCGGTGCCGACGCCTTGCTGGCGCTGGCCGGTGCGGTGCGCGCCTCGGTCGCCGAGCGCTTCGGGGTGGAACTGGAGGTGGAGCCCAGGATCCTGGGAGGGCAATGGCCGTGACCTTGTTGGCCGGCCTCGGTGGCAGGGAGCGGCTGCCGCTGCCCGATGCCGAACTCTGCTGGTGGCCGGGCTGGATGCCCAGCGAGGAGGCCGCGGAATGGTTTGCCCTGCTCGTTGGGGAGACACCCTGGGAGCAGAGCGAGATCACCATTGCCGGGCGCAGGCTGCGGATTCCGCGCCGCAACGCCTGGTACGGTGATCCCGGCGCGGGTTACGGGTATTCCGGAACCCGGCTGGCGCGCAATCCCTGGACCCCGGCACTGGCCACCTTGCGCGCACGCATCCAGCACACTACCGGACAGTCCTTCAACAGCGCACTGCTCAACTGGTACCGCACGGGCGCCGACAGCGTCGCTTGGCACAGCGACGACGAACCCGAACTCGGACCCCGCCCGGTGATTGCGGTGCTCAGCCTGGGTACCGCGCGCCGCTTCGAGTTACGCCATCGCCGGCGGCCGGAGCTGCGCCGCAGCCTGACGCTGCACGACGGCTCGCTGCTGCTGATGGGCGGCGCCATGCAAAGCCATTGGCGCCATCGGATTCCCAAGCAGCCGGGCGTGGAAGGCGCGCGGATCAGCGCGACCTTGCGTCTGGCGCGGCCTCCAGGCTCCCCGCGTGGCCCACTAGCCGATCCCCGCGCGCGGTGCTAGGCTTGCGGCCATGACCAGTCTGGCACCCCTCGAGCAGCCACACCTGAAGGTGCTCGTCGTCGACGACCACGACGTCGTGAGGATGGGTATTTGCAGTCTCATCGAGGGTATGCCCGGGGTGCGGGTCATCGGCCAGGGCGCGAGTGGTGAGCAGGCGTTGAGTCTGGCCCGGGAACTGCGCCCGGACATCGTCATCATGGATATCCGCATGCCGGGTATCGGTGGCCTGGAGGCGACCCGCCGCCTGCTGCTCGCCAATCCCGAGCTCAAGGTGATCGTGGTCAGCGTGTTTGCCGACGACACCTACCCGGTACAGCTGCTCAAGGCCGGGGCCATGGGCTACATCACCAAGCAGACTGACCGCGAGGAAATGCAGCGTGCCCTGCAGAGCGTGATCGAGGGCGATCTCTACGTGAGCCCGGAGATCGCCCGCCTGATGCTGGTCAACGGTCTCAAGCCGGCCGAGGAAGGGTCACCGTTCGCGAGCCTGTCGCAGCGCGAATTGCAGATCGCCCAGATGATCAGCAGCGGTCACCGGGCCAACGAGATCGCCGCAGTGCTCAATATCAGCCCCAAGACCATCAATACCTACAAGTATCGGATCTACGACAAGATCGGGGTGGGCAACGACGTCGAACTCGCGCTGTCTGCGGTCAGGGCCGGGTTGGTGGACCCCGACGAGGTGCTGTGAACCGGGCCCCACCGGGCGACGATCGGGGCGCCACCGATTTCGATGCCCAGCGCTTCCTGCGTACCCTTACCGAGCGGCCGGGCGTCTATCAGATGCTCGCCGCCGACGGAGCCGTGCTCTACGTCGGCAAGGCCAAGAATCTGCGCAAACGGGTGGCGAGCTACTTTCGCGCCAGCGGCCTGGCGTCCAAGACCGCTGCGCTGGTGCAGCGCATCGCCGGTGTCGAGGTGGCGGTAACCCAGACCGAACTCGAGGCGCTGATCCTCGAGCAGAACCTCATCAAGCAGTACCGTCCAGCCTTCAATATCCTGTTTCGCGACGACAAGTCCTACCCTTACCTGTACCTGTCGGACCGGGACGAATTTCCCCGCCTGGCCATGCACCGCGGTGCCAAGCGTGCCAAGGGCAGCTATTTCGGGCCCTATCCCAACGCCCTGGCGGTGCGCGAGACCCTGGCTTTCCTGAAGAAGACCTTTCGGGTCCGCCAGTGCGAGGACAGCGTCTTCCGGCATCGCTCCAGGCCCTGCCTGCAGTACCAGATCGGTCGCTGTACGGCACCCTGCGTGGGCTATATCGAGGCCGCCGACTATGCCCGCGACGTGCAGCGCACGCGTCTGTTTCTGGAGGGCAAGGGCCGTGAGTTGACCCGGGAGCTGGAGCGGGAGATGGACGCCGCCAGCAATCGCCTGGACTTCGAGCGGGCCGCGGCGCTGCGCGACCAGATCGCCGCGCTGCGCCGTATCCAGGCGGATCAGATCATCGAGGCGGGCAGCGGCGACATCGACGTGATCGGCGTGACCGCGGATGCCGAGCGGGCCTGTGTGCACCTGCTCTATGTGCGCCGCGGCCGCATGCTCGGCAGCCGCAGTTTCTATCCGGCGATTCCTCCCGGCGCGGAGCCCGGTGAGGTGCTGGCAGAGTTCGTATCACAGCATTACCTGGAGCGTGGCGTGGCCGTGGATATCCCCCGTGAGTTGCTGCTCGGCGCCGCCATCGAAGAGGCGGAGCTGCTGGAGTCGGCGCTGGCCGCGGCCGCCGGCCGCGCCGTGGCAATCCGCTCCCGGCCCCGCGGTGCGCGCGCGCGTCTGCTGGAGACGGCGCAGCGTACCGCCGAGCAGAACCTCGCCGGCCATCTGGCGGCATCGCGCAATACCCGCCAGCGCCTCGAAGCCCTGGCCGCGACCCTGAGTCTGACGGAGCCGCCCCAACGCCTCGAATGTTTCGATATCAGCCACTCCAGCGGCGAGGCGACGGTGGCCTCCTGCGTGGTCTTCGGCGGTGACGGACCCCTGAAGAGCCAGTACCGGCGCTTCAATATCCAGGGCGTTTCGGCCGGAGACGATTACGCCGCCATGGAGCAGGCGCTCACGCGCCGCTATCGGCGCCTGCAACAGGGCGAGGAGCAGCTGCCGGACGTGCTGTTCGTCGACGGTGGCCGCGGTCAGCTCGGTGTCGCCCAGCGGGTGCTGGACGAACTCGGTGTGGTGGGCGTGCAGGTGGTGGGGGTGGCCAAGGGCAGCTCCCGCAAACCCGGACTCGAGACTCTGCTGCTCAGCGTCGCCGGCAAATCCCGGGAAGTGGTTGCGGATCCTCGCAGTCTGCTGCTCATCCAGCAGATCCGCGACGAGGCTCATCGTTTCGCGATCAGTGGTCACCGCGGCCGCCGCGAACGGGCGCGCCGGTCGTCGCGCCTGGAAGAAATTCCCGGCGTGGGACCCAAGCGGCGCCGCGAGCTGCTGCGCCACTTCGGCGGTCTGGATTCGGTGGCCCGCGCCAGTGTCGCCGATCTGATCAAGGTGCCCGGGATCGACCGCAAGGTCGCCGACGCTATTTACACCGCACTGCGCAGCGGCTAGCTTGTGCCTCGCCCTGGCTGGAAGTTCCCCATGGTCAATCTGCCCAACGCCCTGACCCTGCTGCGGATGCTGCTGATCCCGCTGTTGGTGGTGGTCTTCTACCTGCCCTGGAAATGGCATGCCCTGGCCAGCGCCGCGCTGTTCGGGCTCGCCGCGCTCACCGATTGGGCAGACGGCTATCTGGCGCGGCGGTTGGGCCAGGAGAGTCACTTCGGCGCCTTTCTCGATCCGGTGGCCGACAAGCTGATCGTGGTGGTGGCTCTGGTGCTGCTGTTGCAGCGCCACGCCTCGCCGGAATTTGCGCTGCCCACCATGATCATCATCGGGCGCGAACTGGTGATTTCGGCGCTGCGCGAGTGGATGGCGGAATTGGGGCGCCGGGCCAGGGTGGCGGTCTCCGGGGTCGGCAAGCTGAAGACCAGCCTGCAGATGATTGCCATCGTGGTCCTGCTGCTGTTCCCCTCCGAAGTGCACCCGGTGCTCAGCGCGGCCGGTTTGGTGCTGCTCTACGGCGCGGCACTGCTGACCCTGTGGTCGATGATCATCTACCTCCGCGCCGCCTGGCCGGAACTGGTACGGCCGGCTGCCCTGTCCCACGGCGCCGGGCAGCACAAGCCGCCGCCCGGATCCTGAGTCCGCTGTCGCCGACAGGGTATATACTCGGCGACTCTGGACCGATAACGACAACAGGTGGAGGCCCATCCGAGCCGCCGCCCGAACCCGATGGGAGACCCCTATGCCGGAAACAGCCCTGCAGCGAAGTTCGGAAACCCTTCAGTTTGATGCCATCGTAGTGGGTGCGGGGATCGCCGGCCTCTATCAGCTCTACCGGCTGCGCGAACTCGGCATGCGTGTGTGCGCACTGGATGCGGCTGCCGATGTCGGCGGCACCTGGTACTGGAACTGCTATCCGGGTGCGCGGGTGGATTCCCAGTCACATGTCTACCAGTACTGGTTTTCCGATCAACTACTGCAGGAATGGGACTGGCAGGAGCGTTTCCCCGCACAGCCCGAGACAGAGCGCTATCTGAATTTCGTGGCGGACAAGTTCGACCTGCGCAAGGACATCCGCTTCAACACCCGCATCGCTTCGGCCCGTTGGGACGAGGGCACCAGAACCTGGACGCTGAACAGCGAGGCCGGGGAGTCCTTTACCGCCAGGTATTTCGTCAGCTGCGCGGGCATGCTGTCGGCACCCCTGGTGCCGCCTTTCCCCGGGCACGAGCGCTTTCGCGGCACCATCGCTCATACCGCGCGCTGGCCGCGCGAGGGTCTGGATCTGACCGGCAAGCGGGTCGGCGTGGTGGGCACGGGTGCGACGGGTATCCAGGTGATCCAGACGATCGCCAGCCAGGTGGCCGAGCTCAAGGTATTCCAGCGCACTCCGCAATACGCGGTGGCGATGCACAACGAGCACTATGACGACGCCGGGCGCGCCGAGTTGCGCGCCCACTACCCGGAGTACCGCGAGCAGGTGCAGCACACCTTTGCCGGCTTCGCCTTCGATTTTGCCTACCAGGCGGGCGAATACTACCGGATGACCCCGCAACAACGGCGTGAGGCCCTGGACAAGCTGTGGCAGGACGGTTCCCTGGCGTTTTGGATCGGCAGTTTTCCGGAACTGGTGGTGGACGAGGCGGTCAGCGAGGAGGTCTCGGAGTTTGTGCGCGAGAAGATTCGCGCGCGAATCCAGGATCCGGAGCTGGCCGAGAAACTGACTCCCTACAGCTACGGCTTCGGCACCTACCGGGTGCCGCTCGAAAAAGGCTATTACGACGTCTTCAATCGTGACAACGTCGAGCTGGTCGACGTCCGGGAAACCCCGATCGAGGGCTTTACCGAGCAGGGGCTGGTGGTGGGCGGCCACGAATATCCACTGGATGTGGTAGTGCTGGCCACCGGTTTCGACGCCGGTACCGGTGCGCTGTCGCGGATGGATGTCCATGGCCGCGACGGTCGGTCGCTGACTGAGTTGTGGAACCGAGATATACGCTCGACCCTGGGACTGCAGGTGCACGGATTTCCCAACCTGTTCACGGTGGCTGGTCCGCTGGCGCCCTCCACGGCCTTCTGCAACATGACCACCTGCCTACAGCAGCAGGTCGATTGGGTCACGGACTGCATCCGTTGGCTCCGCGACCAGGGTCACAATGTCATCGAGCCGAGCGCCGAGAAAGAGGAGGAGTGGGTGCAGCACCATGATGAGGTCGCGGCGGCGACCCTGATGATGCGCACCACCTCCTGGTACACCGGCGCCAACATCGAGGGCAAGCCGCGCCGCTTGCTGTCCTATATCGGCGGCGCCGGCAATTACCACAAGATCTGCGACCAGGTGAAGGACAGCGGCTACGCGGGCTTCGAGGTCGCGTGATGATACAGCTCCACGACATCCGGGGCGGGGTACGGCATGTCCGGCCTGCATGACCTGATCGCCGCCAACCGCGCCTGGGCGGAGGGCGTGAAGGCCAGCGACCCGGAATTCTTCGCGCGCCTCTGCGATCAGCAGCAACCGGAGTATCTGTGGATCGGGTGCTCGGACAGTCGAGTGCCTGCCAATCAGATCGTTGGCCTGCTGCCGGGAGAAATCTTCGTTCATCGCAACGTCGGCAATCTGGTCCATCAGACCGACCTGAATTGCCTGGCGGTGCTGCAGTTTGCCGTCGAAGTGCTGCAGGTGCGCCATGTGATCGTCTGCGGTCATTACGGCTGTGGTGCCGTGCAGGCGGTGCTCGACGGCCGTCCGCTGGGGCTGATCGACAATTGGCTGCGCAATATCGAGATTCTCTATCGGCGCTGTCCCCAACTCGATGAACTGCCCGCCGGAGAGCGTCTGGACGCCCTCTGTGAACACAATGTCCGTGCTCAGGTGCAAGCGGTGTGCGATACCACCGTCCTGCGCGCCGCCTGGGCGCGGGGCCAGGACGTGACGGTGCATGGGTGGATCTACGGGATCGCGAATGGCCTGGTCAAGGATCTGGCGGTCAGTTGTGCGGGTCCGGAAGATCGCAATCGACTTTGCGTTCAACACCTGGCGTTGGAGTGAGCCAAGCGATGGACATTGGCCTGAGTATTTTTCCGACCGACTACAGCATCCAGCCGGCCGCCCTCGCCCAGGCTGCCGAGGCACGCGGTTTCGAATCCCTGTGGTTGCCCGAGCACAGTCATATCCCGGTGCGCCGTGAGTCGCCCTGGCCCGGTGGCCCGGAGCTGCCCAGCATGTACTGGGAGGTCTACGAGCCCTTCGCTGCACTGGCCGCGGCCGCCGCGGTCACCACCAGGCTGAAGCTTGCCACCGGCATCTGTCTGGTGGTGCAGCGCGATCCCCTGTACACGGCCAAGAGCGTGGCGACCCTGGACCGGATCTCCGGCGGCCGCTTTCTGTTCGGCGTCGGCGCGGGCTGGAATGCCGAGGAAATGCGCAACCACGGTACCGAGTTCCGCACCAGGTTCGGATTGTTGCGCGAGCGAATTCTGGCCATGAAGGCGATCTGGACCCAGGAGCGGGCCGAGTTCCACGGCCGCCAGGTGGATTTCGACCCCGTACTCGCCTGGCCCAAGCCCCTACAGCGGCCCCATCCGCCGATCCATGTCGGTGGCGGGTTTCCCGGTGCCGCCCGTCGTGCCATCGATTATGGCGACGGCTGGATGCCGATCTGGGGCCGGGATCAAATCCTCGAACGACTGCCCGAGGTTCGGGCCCTGGTGCGTGAAGCCGGCCGCGACCCCGAGGCGTTCGAGATTTCGATCTTCGGGGCGCCCGCCCGGCTGGAGGTGTTGCAACAGGCACGGGATGCGGGCGTGCGGCGGGTGATCCTCCCGCTGCCGTCGGCTGCTGCGGCCGAGGTCGAACACCGGCTCGAACGCTACTGCGAGCTCATGGCGGCACTGGGTTGACAGAGGTTCTTACAGCACAGAGAGGAGCACGACATGGACTATCAGGCCACCGCACAATTCATCATCCTGCTGGCTTTGATCCAGTATTTCTTCTTTGCCATCGGCGTCGGGCGGGCGCGCGAGACCTGTGGTGTGCCGGCCCCGGCGACCACCGGTCACCCCGAGTTCGAGCGTCGCTTCCGGGTGCAGCAAAACACCCTGGAACAGCTGATCGTCTTCATTCCCGCGATGCTGCTGTTCAGTGCCTGGGTGAGTGCCGGTTGGGCCTGCCTGCTGGGCATCCTGTTTCTGATCGGCCGCTGGCAATACAGCCGCGGCTATGCCGCCGATCCCGCCCGCCGCGGCCGCGGCTTCATGATCGGGGCCATTGCCCAGATGCTGTTGCTGCTCGGCGCCCTGCTGGGGGGCCTGGGAGCCATCTTCGGTTGAACTGGGGTCATTTCCGGCTCCGGGCATTGAGGCCGAGGGCCAGCGCGATCATGGTCACACCGAACAGGTGATAACCCTGCAAGGCCTCGCCGAGTAGCAGGATCGCAGCGGCGATCGCGAACACCGGTGACAGATTCAGAAAGATTCCGGCGCGGGTCGGGCCCAACGCCAGCACAGCCTTGGCGTACAGGGAATAGGCGCCCAGGGCGGGCACCAGTGCCAGAAAGACGATTGCGCCAGCACCTGTGGCGCCGGCGGTGATGGCCGCGCCTGTGGACCGCTCCCAGGCGTAAACGGGCAGGGCGGTCAGTACGCCGGCCAGGCTCGTCAGGAACAGAAACGGCAGTCCATTCAGTTCCGGCGGACTGTAGCGCAGCAGTACGGAGTACAGGCCCCAGCACAGACAGGCGGCGAGAATCCACAGGTCGCCGGTGCCGAGTTCGATGCCCAACACCGCCCCGGGATCACCACGCGCGAGGATGACGAGAACTCCCAGCAGTGACAGGCCGATGGCCGATGCCTGCCGTAGCGACAGGGGGTCCCCGGCGATCAACCAGGCGCAGAGCGCGATCAGCAGCGGGATGCTGCTGGTGATCAGGGCGCCATTGATGGCGCTGCTCTGCTGGACGCCGAGGTAGAAAAAGCCGTTATACAGGGTGACCGAACCGAACCCCAGGGCCGCAAGGATCGGCCAGTGGCGGCAGATCAGTGCCCGCCGGCGCCACAGGGTGGGCGCAGTGATGGGCAACAGGATGGCTACCACCAGCAGCCAGCGCCAGAAGGTCAGAGCGAAGGGTGGGATCAGGCCCTGCATGGCCCGGCCCACCACGATATTGCCGGAAAAGCAGGCGGCGGCGCCCAGTGCTGCCAGATAGGGATGGGCGAGTTTGCCGTCGGCGGGTGGGGGCATCTGTGGTTCCAGGGTTGGGTGCGTACCCGGGCCAGGGGGTCGAAGAGCCGGGTCAATGGTCGATTCGCCGCGCCGGGACGCAGGTTGCTCGCCGGCCGTGCCGCTTTGCACCCCGGCAGTGTAGTGACTGCCGCGGTTTCCTCAACCCGGAAAGGTCCGGTGCGGGTCACTGTGCTGTCTGACGCGCTGCCCTTGGCCATAATGCGAGCATGTCCGGTGCCCTACCCCCACCCCGTAAAATCATTCACTGCGATTGCGATTGCTTCTACGCCGCGGTGGAGACGCGCGACGATCCGGGTCTCGCGGGCCGGCCGCTGGCGGTAGGTGGTCGACCCGAGCGGCGCGGGGTGGTCGCCACCTGCAACTATGAGGCGCGGGCCTTCGGCATCCACTCCGCCATGGCCATGGCTCAGGCGCTGCGCCGCTGTCCCGATCTGGTCGTCCTACCGCCGGATTTTTCCCGCTACCGCCGAGTCGCCGAGCAGATCCGGGTCATCTTTCGCGACTTCACGCCGCTCGTCGAACCGCTTTCGCTCGATGAGGCGTTTCTGGATGTCAGCGCCAGCGCGCATCAGGGTGGCAGCGCTACCCGGATCGCGGAGGAGATCCGCGCCCGGGTGTGTGCCGAGGTGGGCATCACGGTGTCCGCCGGTGTGGCGCCCAACAAGTTCCTCGCCAAGATCGCCAGCGACTGGCGCAAGCCCGACGGGCTGTTCGTGATTCCCCCCGCAGCGGTGGACGATTTCGTCCGCGCGCTGCCGGTGCGGCGTCTGTTCGGGGTCGGTGCGGCGACTGCGGAGCGGCTCCAGCGGCTGGGGGTCACCACCTGTGCCCAGCTGCGCGAGCTGCCGCTGCCGCTGTTGAGCGAACGCTTCGGTGCCTTCGGCCGTCAGCTCTACGAGCTGTGCAGGGGAGTTGACGAGCGCCCGGTCGAACCGCACCGGCGGCGCAAGTCGCTGAGTGTGGAAACGACCTTCGCCCGTGATCTGCCCTCGCTGGAATCCTGTCTCGCCGCCCTCGGCGAGCTCCATGCCGAGCTCGCCGGCCGCCTGCGGCGGCTGGATCCCAGCTACGCGGTGCAGGGCAGGTTCGTGAAACTGCGCTTCGACGACTTCGCCACCACCACTCTGGAGCGCCGTCTGTCCGGGGAGGCGGACCTGGGCGGCTACCGCGAACTCTGTGCCGCGGCCTGGCATCGGCGGGCGCGCCCGGTGCGGCTGCTCGGGCTGGGGGTGCGGCTCGCCGACCGCAGCGCCGCGCTGCAGGAGGATCTGTTCGCGGAGCCGGTCACAGGCCCAGTCGATTGAGGACGCGGTAGAGCAGTTCGTGGGAGCGGCCATAGGGCGGGTAGAACAGCTGCGGGCGGCTGACCTTGGGAAAGGTGAACACCGGTCGCAGCTTGCTCATTTCCAGAAAGCCGTCGTAGCCGTGGTAATGACCCATGCCGCTGGCGCCGACGCCGCCGAAAGGGATGCTGTGCTGGAGCACATGGAAGATGCAATGGTTGATGGTCACCCCGCCGGAGAGGGTTTCATAGAGCACCCGCTGCTGCAGTTCGCTGTCGTGGGTGAACAGATAGAGCGCCAGCGGCCGCTCGCGGGCGTTGATGTAGTCGATGACTTGGTCGATACGGTCGTAGGGCAGCACCGTCAGCAGCGGCCCGAAGATCTCCTCGTGGGCGATGCGCATCTCCGGCGTCACGTCGAGCACCAGCTGCGGCGGGAATTTGCGCAGGGCCTCGTCGTGGTCGCCGTCGACCAGCTGCACCGCGCGGGCGCCCTTGGTCAGGGCGTCGTCCAGGGTTTCGCGCAGGCGCTGGTAGGATCTGGTGTCGATGATCGAGGTGTAATCGTTGCTGTTGATGTCGGGATAGCGCCGGCGCATCAGCTCGCCGGCGATGGCCACGAAATCCTCCACCTTGGCGCGCGGCACGAACAGATAGTCGGGCGCCACGCAGGTCTGGCCGGCATTGACGAACTTGCCATACAACAGACGGCTCGCCGCCTCGCGCAGGTCGAAATCGTCGCCGATGATGGTCGGTGACTTGCCGCCCAGCTCCAGGGTTACCGGACACAGATTGTCGGCCGCCGCGTGCATCACGTTGCGCCCGCTTTCCGCCGAGCCGGTATAGACCAGATGATCGAACGGCAGGCTGGAAAACTCTCCGCCGGGCACCGCCGGCAGATAGGCCAGGGTGTCGTCGCCGAAGGCGTCCGCGCACAGGCGTTGCATCAGCCGGCACAGGTGCTGGGAATTGGCCGCCAGTTTCACCATGCAGCGGTTGCCCGCGGCGAGGCCGTTGATCACCGGGCCCACCGAGAGGTACAGCGGGTAGTTCCAGGGCGTCGCGACGCCGATCACGCCCTTGGGCTGGGGGATTACCCGGTTGGAGCCGGTGAGGAAGAGCACCGAGGTCTTGCGCTTCTGCGGCCGCATCCAGCGCTTGAGGTGTTTGCGGGTATCCCGGATCGCGGTCAGGGAGCCGAAGATCTCCACCAGTTTGGTCTCGGTCGGATTGCGGTGTCCGAAGTCGGCGGCTATGGCTTCGGCGATGGCGTCGGCATTGTCGGCCAGCAGTCGTTCGAGGCGCCGCAGGTGCTCCAGGCGTTCCGCCAGTTCGGGGTAGGGGTTGGCCCGGCAGGCGTCGCGCTGCAGCTTGAAGATGCGCTCCGCTTCGGTCTGCGGCGCTTCGATGTGCCGGCGTTCCAGTTGTTGTGCCATGAATCCCCCTGCGCAGTCGGATAATGGTTGAGGGTACGCGAGAACCCCCATCCCTGGATCGGGTCACCGGATCCCCTTTCACGCCATTCTAACCGCTGCCCGCGCAGGTGCCAGGGTCAGTCGCGCTTGTGTGCCGCGGTGGATCCATGCTTATATCCGGCGTCAGGAAATACCCGTGACGCCATAGACATCGGGCTGCAGATGCCATGACCAGCAAGTTCGTTGATACCCCGATTCCGGCTCTGGTCGCGGAGGTGGAGAAATGGCAGTTGCGCTTTTTTGCCAAGGCGGTCGGCGAGACCAACCCCATCTATTTCGATGAGGCCGCTGCCCGGGCCGCCGGCCATCCGTCGATTCTGGCGCCGCCCACCTATGCCGTGACCCTCAGCCTCTGTGAAGCCGACCCCTACGCGCGCTACCGCAGCCTGGGCATCAACTGGTGCCGGATGCTCCACGCCCAGCAGGGCTTCGAGTATTTCGCGCCGATTCATGCCGGCGACCGCATCCGCTTCGAAAGCCGCATCGTAGATTTCATCCAGAGGCGCCAGGGTCGGCTCAAATTCCTCATCGAGGAAACCGAGGCCTGGAATCAACACCAGGTGCTCACCACCAGATTCCGCAAGACCATCGTCATCCGCGATCCGGAAGCCGAGCAATGATCCTGCATGCCGGCCAGGTCGCGCTGGGCGATCGTCTGCCCACCCTGGTGAAACCACCCATCACCCGCACGACCCTGGCGTACTTCTGTGGCGCCTCCAACGATCACAATCCGCTGCATGTCGATCCCGATGTCGCGCGCGCCGCGGGCATGGAGGATGTCTTTGCCCATGGCATGCTCAACATGGCCTACCTGGGCCAGCTGCTCACCGGCTGGGTGGATCAGTCCTGTCTGCGCGGTTTCGAGGTCAAGTTCGGCGCCATAGTCCGGCTCGGAGAGCAACTGGTCTGCAACGGCGAGGTCGTCGACAAACAGTTGCGCGACGGTGGGTGCAGGATCCTGATCCGCCTGTTGGCCACCAATCAGGCGGGCGAGGTAAAGCTCACCGGCGAAGCCGTGGTGGAGCTGCCGCTTGCCGAACCCGCACAGACCACCGGAAGCTGACCATGTCGAACTATGTCTCCCCATGGATGAACGAGGAACTGACGATCTTTCGGGACGCCGCCAGCCGCTTCGTCGAGCAGGAGATGGTGCCCCGGGATCCCGAGTGGCGCCGGCAGCACCACGTCGACAAGGACTTCTGGCGGTTGGCCGGCAGGCAGGGTTTTCTGTGCACCGACATTCCGGAGTCCTACGGCGGCGGCGGTGGCGACTTCCGTCACGAGGCGGTGTTTTTCGAGGAGCAGTGGCGGCGGGGCCTGTCCGGACTCGGGCAGGGCGTGCACAGCATCACCGCGCACTACATTCTCAACCACGGCACTGAGGAACAGAAGCAGCGCTGGCTGCCGGCGATGGCGCGCGGGGATTTGATCGGCGCCATCGCCATGACCGAACCGGGCACCGGGTCCGACCTCAAGGCGATCCGTACCAGGGCGGTTCGCGACGGCGATCACTATGTGGTCAATGGCGCCAAGATGTTCATCACCAACGGCTATCTGGGCGAACTGTTGGCCCTGGTGGTGCGTACCGATGCCGATGCCGGTGCCCGCGGCCTGTCGATCCTGATGCTGGAGACCCGCGATCTGCCCGGCTTCCGCGTCGGCCGCATGCTCGAAAAGATGGGGCAGAAATCCCAGGACACCTGCGAGCTGTTCTTCGAGGATGTCCGGGTTCCGGCCGCCAATCTGCTCGGCGGTCGGGAGGGGCAGGGTTTTGCGCAGCTGATGTCGGACCTGCCCTACGAGCGCACCCAGGTGGGCGTGCAGAGCGTGGCCATGATGGAGGGCGCGATCGCCGAGACCCTCGCCTACGTCAAGCAGCGCGAGGCCTTTGGCGCGCCCCTGCTGGAGCTGCAGAACACCAGATTCCGGCTCGCCGAGGCGCAGGCCACCACGCGCGTGTCACGGGTATTTCTCGATTACTGCATCGCCGCGGTGGCGACCGGTGAGCTGGACAATGTCAGCGCCGCCATGTGCAAGTACTGGACCTCCGAGCGCCTGCAACAGGTGCTCGACGTCTGTTTGCAGATGCATGGAGGTTATGGCTACATGGACGAATACCTGATTTGCCGCATGTACGCCGATGCCCGCGTCGCGCGAATCTACGCCGGTACCAGCGAGATCATGCTGGAAGTGATCGCGCGCGGCCTGTAATCCTCCGGAGCGCCGTTCGGGGCGAGTTTCCGGCCGTTCGGTGAACCCACTATGATGGCTCCGGGGCGAGGTACTTATACTCCCCAGGGGACGATCCCTTCGGATTGTCAAGGATTCGCCATGGCGTCGCGGACGATTTCATTCCTGCGTGGTACCACGATGGAGCGGCTGCTGATCAGTCTGTGTTTCGCCCTGGGCGGGCTCTGGGTGCTCTCACGGGCCCAGTTGGCTGCCCCGGTGGCGGTGGCCTGGAGCGCGGCGCTGCTCACCCTGTGGGCGCTGGGCTTGCTGCTGCATCAGCGCCTGACGGCGCGGCGAACCAGTGCCGGTGATCAGGCCGCCACCACCCTGGCCCTGGTCAGTCAGCAGATCCCCGTTGCCGTATGGGTGGTGGATGGCCGCGGCGTGGTGGAAGCCGTCTATGGTGGTGAAAGCGGTAAAGCGGGCATTCTTCGTAGACATTTTCTGCACCAGCAGATCGCCGCTTTGCCGGCCGACAATGCGGAGCTGGCCAAGCTGGTCCAGCGCGCGCGCGCCGGCCATCGCTGCGTCGGCGAAGCCGAGGTCAACGGCGTGCACTATCGGCATCGCCTGTTTCCGCATTCCCAGGACGGAGACTTCTTCGGCTTCACCTGTGTCTCTGAAGACCTCACGCGATCCCGGCAGGAGGCCGCCGCGGCGCGCCTCTGGCAGACGCTGTTCGCAAGCGCGGGGGACGCGATGCTGGTGCTGGATCGCCAGCGCAAGGTGATTGCCGCCAACCCCGCGGTGGCCCAGATCACCGGCTATTCCAACGACGAAGCCCTGGGCCGGCGCGACAGCCTGCTGCTGTCTCGGCCGCCGGGCGCGAATTACTATCAATCCATTTTCGAACAATTGCAGCGCGACGGCGTCTGGCAGGGCGAGACCATGGTCCGCCACAAGTCCGGGGAGCTCCGTGAGGTGCGCATGGTGGTCTGTGCAGCGCGGGACGATGCGGGGCAGATCGCCAACTACGTGGTGATGTTCGCGGATCTGAGTCAGACCAAGAAGACCCAGGAAGAGCTGCGCCATCTGGCCACCCACGACAACCTCACCAATCTGCCCAACCGGCGGTTGTTTCTCGACCGCCTGGATCAGGGGATTCGGCGCGCCCGGCGCGAGCAGCGGCAGCTGGTGGTGCTGTTCGTCGACCTCGATGATTTCAAGGCGATCAACGATCTTCACGGCCATCATGTCGGCGACGCGATCCTGCGCGAGGCGGCGCGGCGGCTGCGCGGTGCGGTGCGCCAGAGCGACACCGTGGCGCGGCTCGCCGGCGACGAGTTCACGGTACTCGCCGACAGTCCCAGGGAAGAGGCCGAAGCCCTGGTCGCCAAGATCGGTGCCTGCTTTGACTTGCCTTTCGCGATCGGTGAGGGGACGCTTGAGGTCTCGGCCAGCGTCGGTGCCGCGGTATATCCCGAAGATGGCGCGGATCTCGAATTGCTGATGCAGCGCGCCGATCGCTCCATGTACGACGCCAAGGCACAGCGCAGGGCGCCGGTGCGAACCGCCAAGCCGGCGCCGGCTTATGACGAGGGCCTCTATTTTCCGTCCGAACTGCGCCTGGCCATTCGTCGCGGCCAGCTGCGGCTCGAATACCAGCCGCAAATCGATCTGTCCAGCGGCCAGCCGGTGGGCGCCGAGGCACTGCTGCGCTGGGAGCATCACTGCCGCGGCAATATCAATCCCGCCGAGTTTATGGACCTCGCCGAGGAGGCAGGTATCACCGAGGCCATCGGCAGCTGGACCCTGGGCCAGGTTGGGCGCCAACTCAAGGCCTGGCGGCGCTGGAATATGCCGGTCCAGCGGGTCGCGATCAATGTTGCGCTCTCCCAGGTCAAGGATTCCAGGTATCCCCAGGCCGTCGCCGACGCCCTGGCCCAGCAGGGCGTGCCGACTGACGCCGTCATGCTCGAGGTCGACGAGCGCACCTGTTTGCGCAACCCGGGTTTGTGCCGGATCTTTTTCGAGCGCGCCGCGCAGTTGGGCATCCAGCTGTGCATCGATCAGTTCGGCGCCCACACTGATCGTTACGACTATATCGGCGATCTGCCCGTGGGTGCTGTGAAGATCAACCAGAAGTACCTGCGCGGCGAAGGCGCCGGTCGTTCGGATCCGCGCTTTCTAAGGGCCCTGGTAGGGCTGTGCCGGGTCGCCGGCAAGACGGTCATCGCGGTGGGCATCGAGCGCAGTGCCCAGGAGACCGAGCTGGTGGCCGCCGGCTGTGAACTGGGTCAGGGCTTCCTGTACTCCAAGCCGCTCAGCGCCGAAGACCTGCGCATTTATCGCCCGAGCCCGCCCCGGGTGGCCGAACTGGCGTCCTGAACGAACGGTGACCCTGCGGCCATCCCCGGAGGTGGTGCCGGCGCAGGGTTTTGGCGACCATGCGTCCCTTTCGATCCATTTGGAGGCTTGGATGAGCGGGTACCGTCCTCCCCTCGAAGAAATCCTCTTTGTAATCAATTCCGTACTGGATTACGCCGCAATCGCGGCATTGCCCGGTTACCAGGAGGCGACCCCGGAACTGGCGGCCGCGATTCTCGCCGAGGGCGCCCGCTGGTGCGAGGAGCGCCTGGCACCCAGCAACGCCGCTGCCGATCGCGAGGGCGTTTGCATGCAGTCCGACGGTGTCCAGGTGCCAGCGGCGCTGGCCGACCTCTATGGCGAGTTCTGTGCCGGCGGCTGGCCGACACTGGTCGGTGACCCCGCCTACGGCGGCCAGGGCCTGCCCCACCTGCTGGGCTTTGCCATCGACGAAATGGTGCAGAGCGCCAATCTGAGTTTTTCGCTGTTGCCGATGTTGAGTTCGGGGGTGGTTACCGCGCTCAAGCGCTTTGGCAGTGATGCGCAGAAGGCTTTGTACCTGCCACGCCTGCTGAGCGGCCAGTGGTCCGGCACCATGAACCTGACCGAGGCCGGTGCGGGCAGCGATCTGGGAGCGGTGGGCACCAGAGCCGAGCCCTGCGGCGACCACTATCTGCTCAGCGGGCAGAAGATTTTCATCAGCTGGGGCGACCACCAGCTCACCGAGAATATTGTGCATCTGGTGCTCGCCCGTACTCCGGATGCCCCGCCCGGGGTGCGCGGCATCTCGCTGTTCATCGTACCCAAGTACCTCCACGACGACACCGGGGCCTTAGCTGAGCGCAACGATGTCCGCGCCGTGAGTGTCGAGCACAAGCTGGGTTTGCACGCCAGCCCCACCTGCGTGCTGAGCTACGGGGATCGGGGTGGCGCCGTCGGCTATCTGGTCGGCGAGGAAAACCAGGGGCTGCCCTACATGTTTGCGATGATGAACCACGCCCGCCTGGAAGTGGGGCTGCAGGGAGTGGCTGTCGCCGAGCGCGCCTATCAGCAGGCATTGGCGTTCGCCCGTGAACGCCGCCAGGGCGGGGCCCTGATTCTCCAGCATCCGGACGTGCGGCGCATGCTGATGACCATGCGCGCGCTGGCCCAGGGGGGGCGTGCACTCGCCTATTCCGCGGTAGCGCATTGGGACCATGCGCTGCGCGCGCCGGACCGGGAAGCGCGCGAGCGGCAGCAGCGGCGCGTCGATCTACTGACCCCCCTGGTGAAGGCCTGGTGTACCGACATCGGCAATGAGGTGGCGTCCCTGGGGATCCAGGTTCACGGTGGTATGGGCTATGTCGAGGAAACCGGCGCCGCTCAGTACCTGCGCGACGTGCGCGTTGCCGCGATCTACGAAGGCACCAATGGTATTCAGGCGATGGATCTGGTGGGTCGCAAGCTGCTGCGCGATGGTGGTGAGGCAGCCCGCGAACTGTTCGCCGATCTGGAGGCCGAACTGGCACAGGCGATGGACGGTGATCTCGCAGCCTTGGCGCAAGGCGCCCGGCGCAGCCTGGACGACGCCCGGCGCGGGGTCGAGCTGTTGCTGGCCGGTGCCGGCGAGGACCCGGCGCTGCCGGGCAGCGTCGCGTTCAACCTGTTGATGAGCATGGGCACAGCAGTGGCGGCGGCGGCGCTGGTGCGCGGCGCCCGCCTGACGCTGGTGCAGGGCGCTGCGGGGCCGGCCCTGGCCCGGGTACACACGGCGCGGTTCTTCGTGGAACAGATCGCGCCGCGTTCCGGCGCCTGGCTGCAGGCCGTGTCCAGCGGGGCGAGCGCGACCATGGCGCTGGCCGACGACCACTGGTAGGCGCGCTGTCAGCGCTCGTTCAGGGCTGCCCGAATTCGCTGGCCAGCTGGCGGCACCAGGCGCGGATGCGCGCTTCGGAGAGATCGAACTCACCGACTTCGTCGAGCGCCAGGCCGAGGAAGTGGTTGCCGTCGTCGGTGAGCGCCCGGGATTGGGTGAAGCGGTAGCCTGCGGCCGGCCACAGGCCGACCAGCCGGGCGCCCCGGGCTGCTACCACGCGCGCCAGGTAGCCGAGCGCATCCTGGAACCACTCCGGATAGCCGTCCTGATCGCCCAGCCCGAACAACGCCACCCGCTTGGTGGCCCAATCGACGCTGGCCAGGTCGGGCCAGGCGCGCTCCCAATCCTCCTGCAGTTCGCCGAAGTCCCAGGTGGGGATCCCCAGGATCAGCAGCGCATAGCGATCGGCCGTGGCGAGCGGCGTGCTCGCCACGTCCAGCAGATCCACCTCATAACCCTCCAGCGCCGCGGCGATGCGCTCTGCGGCGATCTCGGTGTAGCAGGTGGAGGATCCGTACAGCAGCCCGATCCGGGGCGGTGCGCTGGGGCCGCTCATGGCACTGCGGCGCCGGCAAATGCCAGTTGGCGCCAGGCTTCGTAGCTGGCCACCGCGACGGCGTTGGCGAGGTTCATGCTGCGGCTACCGGGTTGCATGGGGATCCGCAGCCACTGCTCGGGCGGCAGCCGGCCGAGCACTCTGTCGCTCAGCCCCCGGGTCTCGGGGCCGAAGACGAGGCAATCGCCGGCTCGGTAATTCGGTGCGGCATGGTGGCGCCGGCCCCTGGTGGTAAAGGCATAGCAGCAGCTGTCACCCAGGGCCTGCCGGCAGTGCGCCCAGTCGGCGTGGACCCGGAGCTGCTGCCATTCGCGGTAATCCAGGCCGGCACGTTTCAGGCGGCTGTCGTCGAGCTCGAATCCCAGGGGTTCCACGAGGTGCAGGGCGAAGCCGGTGTTGGCGCAGAGGCGGATGATATTGCCGGTATTGGGCGGAATTTCCGGCTCGATCAGGACAATATTCAGCATCTTGTCGGAACCTGTCGGGTTTGCCGGGGCCCTCACCTTGTCGGTGGGAGCGCAGCGTGTACAATCTCCGGCGCAAACCCGCCAAGGCCGGTCTGACTCCAGGATCACCATTCCGCGATGCGTCTGAAGTGTATCAAACTGGCGGGTTTCAAATCCTTTGTCGATCCCACCACCGTCAATCTTCCCGGCAACCTGTGCGCGGTGGTGGGCCCCAACGGCTGTGGCAAGTCGAACATCATCGACGCCGTGCGCTGGGTGATGGGTGAGGTCTCCGCGAAACACCTGCGCGGGGAGTCCATGGCCGACGTCATCTTCAGCGGCAGCGGTACGCGCAAGCCGGTCGCCCAGGCTACCATCGAGCTGATCTTCGACAATTCGGCCGGCACCCTCGGCGGACAGTACGCCGCCTATACGGAGATCGCCGTGAAGCGCCGGGTGTCGCGCGACGGTCAGTCGGTGTATTACCTCAACGGCAGTCGCTGCCGGCGGCGCGATGTTACCGACGTTTTTCTCGGTACCGGGCTCGGCCCGCGCAGTTACGCCATCATCGAGCAGGGGACGATCTCGCGGCTGATCGAATCGCGTCCCGAGGACCTGCGCGTCTATATCGAGGAGGCGGCGGGAATCTCCAAGTACAAGGAGCGCCGCCGCGACACCGAGCTGCGCATCCAGCATACCCGCGAAAATCTCGAACGGTTGACCGACATCCGGGAAGAACTGGGGCGCCAGCTCGAACGCCTGCGGCGCCAGGCCACAGCGGCCGAGAAATACCGCGAGCTCAAGGCCGAGGAGCGCCAGGTCACCGCCGAGCATATCGCGCTCAGCTGGCAGATCCGGGATGCCGAGGCGCGGGCCCGGGAAACGGAGATCGCCGAGCAGGAAACGGTACTGGAATCCCTGGTTGCCGAGCGCGAGGCCGCGGCCGCCGGTATCGAGCGGCTGCGCGCCCGCCATCTGGAGGCCAGCGATACCCTGAACGAGGCCCAGCGCCATTTCTATGCGGTGGGTGCGGAGGTCTCCGCACTCGAACAGCGCATCGAACATGCGCGCGAACAGGCTCGTCGTCAGAGCACGGAGCTGGAGCAGGTGGATCGCAATCTGTCCGCAGCGCGCGAACATCGGCAGGCGGATGCCGACCGGAGAACGGCATGGGCGGCCGAGCTGGGCGAGCTGAGGCCGGGCAGGGCGCGTGCCGAGGCGGACCTGGCCGCCGCCGAGCAGCTTCTGGAGACCGAGGAGGCGCGTCTCCAGGACAGCCAGCGGCATTGCGAAACCGATCAGGATGAGCGCGTTCAGGTCCAGCGCCGGATTGACCAGCTCCAGGCTCGAGTCGCGCATCTCGATGCCGCCACCGCCCGGGTGGCGGAAAACCTGCGGCGCCAGCGGTCCGAGCTCGCCGGCCTGGGTGACGGGCCCAGCGAAGGCGGGCCGGCAGAACTCGCCAGCCAGCTCGCCGCGAAGGAAACGGCAATCGACGGCCGGCAGGCGGAACTGGAACGGCTCGCCGCCGACATCGAGGGCGCCCGCGCCCGCCAGACGGAGATCGCCGAGGCCCTCAACGGGGAGCGGGAGCGACTGCAACGCCTGCGGGGGCAGCGGGCGGGG
>CAJXRS010000002.1 GCA_913060555.1 uncultured Gammaproteobacteria bacterium
ATGCGCCGCCTCAGGCCCAGCTCCGGTTTCTATGAAAATTTATGGGACAGCAGTGAGCTAACATTGAATATCTGGAAATATTCCTCGTTCAAACACGGAAGATTTCCGCATGCCCCGCGTGAGCCTCGAAGCATACCCACAAGCTTCAAGGGACAGCTGCTCAACGAGAACCTTTGGTAGGCCAATCACTTGTGCACTCCCTCGCTTTTTTCCACGCGCTCCGCCACGAGCCGGGCGCCGTGCAATTCCGGCAGATTTCCGTATGACCCGCGGCGCGGGCCGACGACTGGCAACCTACTGTGCCCACCCGCGCGAGGCAATACGCCATCTGCGGTTTCAGGCAGCAGGAGCCCAGTGGTACGAACCGGCCCGGGCTGGTCTCGATGGGCTGGTTACCTGGCCAAGCCGCTCAGGCAGCTTCGCTGCATCGAAATATTTTGATGCAAGGGGCGGGTTGGTGTAGAGTCGCCGCCATGACTGCCGTAGCCCATCGGCCGCCCTCTGCGGGCGGCGCCGAGCTGACTGATCTGACCGCGCTGTGCAAGGCGCTGGGCGATCCGCTGCGCGCGCAGATCCTGCGCGTGCTGGCCGGCGATGCCTACAGTGTGGCGGAGCTGTGTCATGTGTTCGGCGTTCGTCAGCCGGCGCTCAGCCACCATCTCAAGCTGCTGGTGGGCACCGGGCTGGTGACGCCGCGGCGCGAGGGCACCTTTGTGTTCTATCGCCGCGCGCCGCGGTTCGATGACAGCCTGGACGGGGTGCGCACCCTGCTGTGCCGCAATCTCGACGGGTATCCGCTGGAGCCGGCGATCGCCCAACGGCTCGGGGAGGTCGAGCGGGACCGCGCCGAGCGCTCGCTGGCCTTCTTCCACCGCCACGCGGCGGAGTTCCGCGAGCACCAGGATCTGATCGCCGCCTACCCGCAGTACGGCGATACGGTTGTCGAGCTGCTCGACGCGGTGCGTCGGCCGCAGGACCGAATCGCCCTGGAGGTGGGCCCGGGCGAGGGCGAGCTGCTGGCGGCGCTGGCGCCGCGCTTCGCGCGGGTGGTGGCGCTCGACAACTCCGAGGCCATGCTCGCCCGCGCACGGGACTTTGCCGACGCCAATCAGCTCGCCAACCTCGATTTCGTGCTCGGCGACACCGCCACCGGCATCGCCCGGGGGCTGCGCGCGCCCCTGGTCACCCTGAATATGGTGCTGCACCACAATGCCTCGCCGGCGCGCATGCTGGGCGATCTGGCGACCCTGCTCGAGCCCGGCGGCTCGCTGCTGGTCACCGAGCTGTGCGCCCATCACCAGGACTGGGCGCGGACGGCTTGTGGCGATCTGTGGCTGGGCTTCGAGCCCGAGCAGCTCGACGAATGGGCCGCCGCCGCCGGCCTCGCCGCCGGCGACGGGCAATTCCTGGCGCTGCGCAACGGTTTCCGGGTCCAGATCCGGCAGTTCATCCGCCTCGCCGTCGCGCCGGGCGATACCCAGACTTCCCTTCAACACTGAGGATGCAGCCATCATGAGCCAGTATTCCATCTTCACTTCGGAGTCGGTGTCCGAGGGTCACCCCGACAAGCTGGCCGACCAGATCTCCGACGCCATCCTGGATGCGGCCCTAGCCCAGGACAAATATTCGCGGGTTGCCTGCGAGACCCTGGTGAAGACCGGCGTCGCCATCATCGCCGGCGAGATCGCCACCACCGCGGTGCTCGACTATGAGCAGATCATCCGCGACGTCATCCTCGAGGTCGGCTATGACTCCTCCGACGTCTACTTCGATGGCGCCACCTGCGGGGTGCTCAACCTGATCGGCGCGCAATCGCCGGACATCGCCCAGGGGGTGGACCGCGCCAAGCCGGAGGATCAGGGTGCCGGCGATCAGGGCCTGATGTTCGGCTATGCGACGGACGAGACCGACGCCCTGATGCCCGCACCCATCCTCTATGCCCATCGCCTGGTGGAGCGCCAGGCCGAGGCGCGCAAGTCCGGCCTGCTGCCCTGGCTGCGGCCGGACGCCAAGGCTCAGGTCACTTTCCGCTACGAGAATGGCCGGCCGGTGGCGGCGGATGCCATCGTGCTCTCCACCCAGCACGCGCCGGACGTCTCCGACCGTGATATCCACGACGGGGTGATGGAGCTGATCGTCCATCAGGTGATTCCCCGCGAGTGGCTGCACAGCGATACCCGCATTCACATCAACCCTACCGGCCGCTTCGAGATCGGCGGTCCCATGGGCGACTGCGGCCTGACCGGGCGCAAGATCATCGTCGACACCTACGGCGGCATGGCGCGCCATGGCGGCGGTGCCTTCTCGGGCAAGGATCCCTCCAAGGTGGATCGCTCGGCGGCCTATGTCGGGCGCTATGTCGCCAAGAACATCGTCGCCGCGGGGCTGGCCGAGCGCTGTGAGATTCAGATTTCCTACGCCATAGGCGTCGCCGAGCCGACCTCGATTTCGATCAACACCTTCGGCACCGGCAAGATCTCCGATGCGCGCCTGGTGGCCCTGGTGCGCGAGACTTTCGATCTGCGTCCCTACGGCCTCACCCGCGAGCTGGACCTGCTGCATCCGATCTATCAGCCCACCGCGGCCTACGGCCATTTCGGCCGTACCCCCTACGAGCGCGAGTATTGCTACGCGGTGCGCGAGGGCGGCCAGAAAGTCACCCGGACCCATCGCGCCGCTGCCTTCACCTGGGAGCGCACGGACCGCGTCGACGCGCTGCTCGCCGGCGCCAAGTAACGTCAGACGCACTGCCGGCGGGCCCGCGCCCGCCAGCCATTCCCGCAAACATCGATGAGAGGGAAAGAGGACATGAACGCCAAGACCCAACCTACCGAGGACTGCAAGGTCGCCGATATCGGCCTCGCCGACTGGGGCCGCCGCGAGATCGAGATCGCCGAGAGCGAGATGCCCGCGCTGATGGCACTGCGCGAGCAGTACCGCGCCAGCCAGCCGCTGGCCGGCGCCCGCATCCTGGGCTGCATCCACATGACCATCCAGACCGCGGTGCTGATCGAGACCCTGCGCGCCCTGGGTGCGGAAGTGCGCTGGTCATCGTGCAACATCTTCTCGACCCAGGATCACGCCGCCGCCGCCATGGCCGCCGCCGGTGTCGCCGTCTATGCCTGGAAGGGCGAGACCGAGCCCGAGTACGACTGGTGCATCGAGCAGACCATCCTCAGGGACGGCAAGCCCTGGAACGCCAACATGGTGCTCGATGACGGCGGCGACCTGACCCGGATGCTGCACGACAAGTACCCCCAGGTGCTGGACGGCGTCCACGGCATCACCGAGGAGACCACCACCGGGGTCCACCGGCTGCACGAGATGCTCGCCAAGGGCGAATTGAAGGTGCCGGCGATCAATGTCAACGACTCGGTGACCAAGTCCAAGAACGACAACAAGTACGGTTGCCGGCACAGCCTCAACGATGCGATCAAGCGCGCCACCGATCACCTGCTGTCGGGCAAGCGCGCCCTGGTGATCGGCTATGGCGACGTCGGCAAGGGCTCGGCGCAGTCGCTGCGCCAGGAAGGCATGATCGTGCGCATTTCCGAGGTGGATCCGATCTGCGCCATGCAGGCCTGCATGGACGGCTTCGAGGTGGTCTCACCCTATCGCGAAGGGCGCAACACCGGCACCGCCGAGGGCATCGATCGCGAGCTGCTGGGCCAGACCGACCTGGTGGTCACCGCCACCGGCAATGTCGATGTCTGCGATCGCCACATGCTGGCGGCGCTCAAGCGCGGCGCCGTGGTCTGCAACATCGGCCACTTCGATCACGAGATCGACACCGCATTCACGCGCGAGCACTGGAGCTGGGAAGAGGTCAAGCCGCAGGTCCACAAGATCTACCGCGGCGCCTCCAAAGAGGCGGCCGGTGGCGACCATATCCTGCTGCTGTCCGAGGGCCGACTGGTCAATCTGGGCAATGCCACCGGACACCCGAGCCGGGTGATGGACGGCTCCTTCGCCAATCAGGTGCTGGCCCAGATTCACCTCTACGAGCAGGCCTTTGCCGACCAGCCGGAGGAGGCGCGGCGCTCCCTGCTGCGGGTCGAAGTGCTGCCGCGCCATCTGGACGAAGAGGTCGCGGCCCACATGGTGCGCGGCTTCGCCGGGATCGTCACCCGGTTGACGCCCAAGCAGGCGGCCTACATCCAGGTGCCGGTCGAAGGGCCCTTCAAGCGCCCCGACTACCGTTACTGAGCAGCTTGAGAGATGGCACGACGAATCCCGCTCAGTTTCGAGTTCTTTCCGCCCAAGACCGCGGAGGGCATGGCGCGCCTGCAACAGGTGCGCAGCGCCCTGGCGGCTTTCGATCCCGAGTTCTACTCGGTGACCTACGGCGCCGGCGGCTCCACCCGGGAGCCGACCCTGGCCGCGGTGCAGGCGCTCCACCGGGCCGGTTGCCCGGTGGCTCCGCACCTCTCCTGCAGCGGCGATGACACCGACGGCGTGCTCGATCTGATCGATCGCTACCGGGAGGCGGGCATCACCCGCCTGGTGGCGCTGCGCGGCGACCTGCCCTCGGGTGTCGGCGGCAGCGGGCAGCTGGTCCACGCCAACGAACTGGTGGCCTTGATCCGCCGCCACAGCGGCGACCACTTCCGTATCCATGTGGCCGCCTACCCCGAGATTCATCCCGAGGCGCGCGGCTACGCCGAGGATATCCGCTGGCTGGGCGCGAAATTCGCCGCCGGTGCCGACACCGCCATCACCCAGTATTTCTATTCCGCCGACGCCTACTGCCATTTTCTCGACGCCTGCCGCGCCGCCGGCATCGACCGGCCCATCGTGCCCGGCATCATGCCGATCACCAATTACGAAAGCCTGAGGCGCTTTTCGGTACGCTGCGGCGCCGAGATCCCCCGCTGGCTGCAGTACCGGCTGGCGGACTTCGGCGACGACTCCGCGGGGCTGCACAGCTTCGGCACCGAAGTGGTGACGCGTCTGTGTGAGCGCTTGCTCGCCGCCGGCGCGCCGGGACTGCACTTCTACACCCTCAACCAGGCGGGGGCGACCGCGGCCATTCTGCGCGCGCTGGGGCAGGCGGAATCCGCCTGAAGCCATGGCTGCGCCGCGCGTCTTTACCGATCAGGCGTTGGCCGACGGCGCCCGGATCGCCCTTGAGGCCGGGCCCAGCCATCACCTGCTGCGGGTGCTGCGACTGAAGGCCGGCGCCGAATTGCACGTCTTCAACGGCCGCGGCGGCTGCCACACGGCCCGGCTCGCCGGCAGCGAGGGCGCCCGCGCCCGGGTCGAAGTGGGTGCCATCGACCGCGATGACCGCGAATCCCCGCTCGCGGTAACACTGGCGATCGGCATCTCCCGCGGCGAGCGCATGGACTGGATTGTGCAGAAATCCGTGGAACTCGGCGTCACCGCGATTCACCCCCTGACAACCCAGCGCACCGAGGTACGGCTCAAGGGAGAGCGCAGCGCCAGGAAGCTCACCCACTGGCGCCAGATCGCCATCGCCGCCTGCGAGCAGAGCGGGCGTAACCGGATACCCGAGATCCACGCCCCGCAGCCCTTCCAGGCGATTCTCGACTCGCCTGCCGAACTTCGGCTGGTGCTCGCGCCCGGGGCCGCACAGTCGCTGGCGGGGCTGGCGGACGCGCCCCAGTCTCTCAGCCTGTTGATCGGCCCCGAGGGCGGCCTCGCCGCCGAGGAGATTGCCGCCGCCGAGGCGGCCGGCTTCCTGGCGGTGGGTCTCGGCCCCCGGGTGCTGCGCACCGAGACCGCGCCGCTGGCCGCGCTCGCGATCTGCCAGGCGCGCTGGGGAGACCTTCGCTGAGCTAGTGGGCCGCGTGGCCCACTAGTCGCTGGGAGCAGGGGCGTCCGATGCCCGCCAGATGACCCGATACAGATCGTGGCGGCGATCCTTGCGGTTGGTGACCGCGCCCTCGTGATGGAGGTGGGTGAGCCGGTCCAGGTCGAGATCGGCGATCAGCGCCATCTCGGTGTTGGGGGTGCTCTCGGCGATCACTGCGTCGTGGGGAAAGGCGAAGTCGGAGGGCGTGTACACCGCCGATTGGGCGTACTGCAGATCGACATTCTGCACCTGGGGCAGGTTGCCGACGCTGCCGCCGATCACCACATAGCATTCGTTCTCCACGGCACGCGCCTGGGCGCAGCGCTGCACCCGCAGGAAGGCGTTCTTGGTGTCCGTCCAGAAGGGCACGAAGAGGATGTCCATGCCCTGCTCGGCGAGCAGCCGGCCCAATTCGGGAAACTCGACGTCGTAGCAGATGAGGATGCCGACGCGCCCGGCATCGGTATCGAACACCTGCAGGCTGTCGCCGCCGGAGATCACCCAGTCGCGGCGCTCGTGGGGGGTGATGTGGAGCTTGGGCTGTACGGCGATGGTGCCGTCGCGGCGGCAGAGGTAGGCGTTGTTCTGCAGCTTGTCGCCGACCAGCGCGGGGATGCTGCCGGCGATCAGGTTGATGTTGTAGGACACCGCGAACTGCGCCATGGCCTCGATGCTGCGCTCGGCGAAGGTCGCCAGGAAGCGGATCGCCTCGTACTGGTTGCTCTGGTCGCCCATGCCCATGAGCGGTGCGTTGAAGAATTCCGGGAAGAGCACGAAGTCCGCCTTGTAATCGGCCACACAGTCGACGAAGAACTCGACCTGCCGCAGCCATTCCTCGAAGGATTGGCTGAGGCGCATCTGCCACTGCATGACCCCGACCCGCACCACGCTCTTGCGGATATTGGCGATATCCACCTGCTCGGGCTCGTAGAGGATGTTGTTCCACTCCAGCAGGGTGGCATAGCCGCGGGAGCGCTCGTCGGCGGGCAGGTAAGCGCGCAGCAACCGCTTGACCTCGAAATCGTTGGCGAGCTGGAAGCTGAGAATGGGGTCGTGGATCTCGCGTTTGCGCACTGCGTCGATGTACTGCGCCGGGGTGAGGCGCTCGGCGTTCTCGTGATAGTTGACGATGCGGCCGCCGGCGAGAATGGCGCGCAGGTTGAGGTTGCGGCACAGATCCTTGCGGGTATCGTACAGACGTCGCCCCAGCCGGAGCCCCCGGTAGTCGGGATCCACGAACACGTCCATGCCGTACAGGGCATCGCCGTCCGGGTCGTGGTGGATGCGGTCGCGCCGGGCCACCAGGTCCTCGTAGGTATGCTGGCGGCTGAAACGGTCGTAACTGCAGCGCACGCTGAGCGCCGCGCCCACCAGTCGGCCGTGGTCCTCGATGACGATCTGGCCTTCGGGAAAGTCCGCGATCAGCGCCCGAATCGAGTGCTCGGGCCAGGCGCCGCTGATGTCGGCGTACACCTCGTCCATCAACTCCTCGAGCCGCGGATAGTCTTCCATGGTGAGGTTGCGGACTTTCAAATGCAGATCGACGGGACTGTCAGTGGTCATGGTTCGGCCAGTGGCGGATTGAAGTCGTTAAGGTAGCAGAGATCCTGGCGTTCAGGCGCGCCGCGACGTCGAGCCCCGCCGCAGACTCAGGGTGGCGAGCGCCACCACCGACTCGGCGAGCAGCGCCAGCAGCAGGCCGATGCCCAGACCCCAGGCGATGGCGGTCGGCTGCAGGGGTACCCGGTAGTTGTAACCCGCTGCCGTCTCGCGCAGCAGTTCCCGATCGCCACCGGCGCCGACATGCCAGGCGCTTCGATACCAGGGCCCGGACAGCGCCGCCCGCTCGGCTTCGAGGTGTGCGACTCGCGCTGCCAGGGCGGCGACACCGTCTCCGGTCTCGCCGATCACCGCATCCGGATTCGCCTGGTAATGCGCGATCAGGTCGGCCAGATCGTCATTGAAATGGCGCTCGGCAATGGCCGCGAAGGGCTCCAGGGCGCGGCGCGCCTCGGCCAGGTGAGCGCTCACCACGACCTCGTATTGCTGGATGAAGCCCGGTACCTGGACGCCGGCCAGCAGCCCGGCGGCAAAGCACAGCAGGCGCACATAGGCGCGCAGCATCGCTGTCAGCGCTCCGCGAGTTCGGCGCGTATCTGGCGGATCATCGGCGCCGTCTGCGGACGCACGCCCCGCCACAGGGCGAAGGCCTCGGCCGCCTGCTCGACGAGCATCCCCAGGCCATCGGCCAGCGCAGCGGCACCCTGGGTTTCCGCCCAGCGCAGAAAAGCCGTGGGCGCCGCGCCATACATCATGTCGTAGGCGGCGCCGCGATCGCCGAACACCCCCGCGGGCAGCGGCGGCACCGCACCGGAGAGGCTGGCGCTGGTGGCGTTGATGAGTAGATCGAAGCGTCCCTGGGTTGCCAGTTCGGGGTAGCCGCCGCCGCGGACCGCGCCCAGATCGGCGAATTCCCGCGCCAGGGCCACCGCCTTTTCAGCGGTGCGGTTGGCGATGTACAGCGAAGCCGGCCGTTGCTCCAGCAGCGGGCCGAGCGCACCGCGTGTGGCGCCGCCGGCGCCCAGCACCAGTACCCGGCGCCCGGCGATGGGCCAGCCCAGGTTGGCGGTGAGGTCCCGCACCAGGCCAACGCCATCGGTGTTGTCCCCGAGTACGCCGCCATCGGCCTCGACCGCCAGGGTGTTGACCGCACCGGCGCGGCGCGCCCGCTCGGTCAGGCGGCTGGCGAAGCGACAGGCATCGGCCTTGAAGGGCAGGGTGACATTGCCACCGCGGCCGCCGCCGGCGAAGAAGGCTTCGGCCGCTGCCGCGAATTCCCCCAGCGGCACCAGCAGGCGGTCGTAGCTCATGTCCTGTCCGGTCTGCGCGGCAAAGGCGGCGTGCACCCTGGGCGAAGGGCTGTGCGCGACGGGGTTGCCGAACAGGACGTAGCGGTCAGTCATGGCACATTTTCGTGGAGAGCGGACGCCGTATTCTAGCGGCTTCTGGGCCGGCGTCGGCGCACCGCTCAAGCCGGCTGGTCGGCCCAGTCCCGGGGCGGCAGGAAGCGCTCGTAGAGTTCGGCCTCAGGGCTGCCGGGCTCGGGGTGCCAGTCGTAGTCCCAGCGCACCAGGGGCGGCAGTGACATGAGGATGGATTCGGTGCGCCCGCCGGTCTGCAGACCGAACAGGGTGCCGCGATCGTAGACCAGGTTGAATTCGACGTAGCGGCCGCGGCGATAGAGCTGGAAGTTGCGCTCGCGCTCGCCGTAGGGCTGGTGCTTGCGCCGCGCCAGGATCGGCCGGTAGGCGGGAATATAGGCTTCGCCTATGGCCCGCGCGAGGCCGAAGCAGGTCGCGAAATCGGGCTCGTTGAGGTCGTCGAAGAACAGCCCGCCGATGCCGCGATGTTCCCCCCGGTGGCGGAGGAAGAAGTATTCGTCGCACCAGTGCTTGAAGCGCGGGTAGATCTCGGCGCCGAAGGGTGCGCAGGCATCGCGGGCGACCCGGTGCCAGTGCGCGCAGTCTTCGCTCTGGCCGTAGTAGGGCGTGAGGTCGAAGCCGCCGCCGAACCACCAAGCCGGCTCGCGGTCGGCATGTTCGGCGACGAAGAAACGCACATTGGCATGGGAGGTGGGCGCATAGGGGTTGCGGGGGTGGATCACCAGCGACACGCCCATGGCCTCGAAGCTGCACCCGGCCAGTTCGGGCCGCGCAGCGGTCGCCGCCGCCGGCAGTTCGGCACCGTGGACGTGGGAGAAATTGACTCCGCCCTTCTCGATGACGGCGCCCTCGGCGAGCACGCGCGAGCGGCCACCACCACCGCCCGGGCGCTGCCATTCGTCCTCGCGAAAACGGGCGGCGCCGTCCTCGGCCTCGACTGCCGCGCAGATGTCATCCTGCAGTTGTTGCAACCAGCGGAGTACGGCGGCCTTGTCCATGGGTTCGTTCTCTGATTGGGGTTCAGCCGGGTCGGACCACCGCCCCGGTGCGCAGATCGCGGATTTCACTGGGACGGCGGCGCAGGCCGACCCGACCCGGCGTGTAATGATGCACCCCGGTGCCGAAATAGGCCTTGACCTCCCGCAACCTGGTGGCCGGCGGCAAGCTCTGGGGATTGGCGGAGGTCGATACCATGGCGCCGCCGAAGGCGTGACTCAGGGCTGCGGCCACCGGGTGCGCGGTGACCCGCAGCGCCAGGGTACCGCGGCCGCCGGTGACCAGGGCCGAGGCGCGGCCGTTGTCCGGTACCAGCCAGGTCACCGGCCCTGGCCAGGTGGCGGCCATGCGCGCCCGGGCACGCCGGTTCAGCCCGCGGAGATAGGGCTCGAGCATTGCCAGCTCCGCGGCCACCAGGATCAGGCCCTTGTCGGGATCGCGCTGCTTGAGCGCCAGCACCTGCTCCACCGCGCGGGCATTGTCCGGGTCGCAGCCCAGCCCCCAGACCGCCTCGGTGGGGTAGGCGACCACACCGCCGCGGCGCATGGCATGCGCGGCGACGCGAATGCGGGGATGTGCGAAGCGACCCAAATACTCGGCCTCCGGCGAATCGCCTGCGGGACTGCAACGGGGGCGGAGAGGCTACCGAAAGCCCGGGTCGGGAACAAGCGCCCGGGGCCGGGCTGTGGCTGCCGGCGAATCAGGGCAGGCGCTGGTAGGTGCCGCCGCGGTTCTCCACCCGGCCGGAGAGTTCCAGTTCGACCAGCACCCTGGTCAGTCGCGCGGCATCCAGCCCGGTACGCTCCACCAGGGTATCGACGGCCAGTGGGTCATATCCCATGGCATCGAGGACCCGCTCCGCCTCGGATCCGGCCGGCGGGCCGGCCGTGGCCGCCGCGGGCATCGCCTCGGCGCCTTTGAACGCCAACAGGCCGCCGAGTTGGGCGACCAGGTCCGCGGTGGTCTCGGCCAGGGTCGCACCCTCGCGGATCAGCTGGTGGCAGCCGCGGGCCAAGGGGTTGTGGATCGAGCCCGGTACCGCGAATACCTCGCGCCCCTGATCCAGGGCCTGGCGCGCGGTGATCAGCGAACCGCTGCGCAATGCCGCCTCGACCACCAGCACGCCCAGGCTGAGACCACTGATGATCCGATTGCGGCGGGGGAAATTGCCCGCCCGCGGCGGCGTCCCGGGTGGGAACTCGGTCACCAGGGCGCCACCGCCGGCGAGGATCTCCGCGCACAGGTCTGCATGCTGGCGCGGATAGACGCGGTCGATGCCCGTGCCCATTACCGCCAGGGTGCGGCCCGCGGCGAGCGTGCCGCGATGCGCCGCGGCGTCGATGCCCAGGGCCAGGCCGCTGACGACGGCAAAGCCGCCTGCCGCGAGCCCGGCCGCGAAGCGCCGCGCGGTGTCCAGCCCGGCGCCGCTGGCGTGGCGGCTGCCTACCACCGCGACTGCCGGCAGAGCGAGGGTCAGCGGATCGCCGCGGCCGTAGAGCAGCGGCGGCGGCGAGGCGATCTCGCGCAGCAGGGCGGGGTAATCGGGATCGGACAGCGCAAGCAGGAACACCTCGGGGGCGGTGAGTACTGCCGGTAGCGGATCCCGAGCGGCGCTGCGGCACTTGCGCAGGGCGGATCGCAGGGGATCGGGCGCCGTCGCCAGAGGTTCGCTAAACGCTGCCTCGAAGCTGCCGAACGCGCGACACAGCGCCAGGGCGGCAGCCGGCCCCAGGCCGCGCCAGGTGATCAGTTGGTGGGCGCACAGCGCCTCGCGGGTTGCTCGCATCGGCTCGATCCCTGAGCCAGAAAATCCGGGGGGCGCTCAGGGTTCGCGGACCAGGTCACCGACATTGAGCGGGCGGGTGGCATTCATTACCAGGCCGAAGCTCATCTGCTCGAAGGTACGAAACACCATCAGCAGCCCGGCGCGCTCGGGGGGCAAGGTGACGATATCTTCGGAAATCCGGTCGCGGACGGTTTCTCCTGCCTTGTAAATGGCGAAGGTATCGCCGATCTCCAGGCCATCTTCCTCGCCGCGGTTGATCGCCACCACGTCGAGGTGACCCACATTGTCGATACCGCCCTCGACCGCCATGATCACGCCTTCCGCTCCGCTGGGCGGTGCACTGGGGTAGAAGACGGTTTCGATCTTGCGGTCCTCGACCGGCAGGATACGGTCGCCGATACGGATTTCCTCGACGCTGCGGGTCGCCGCCAGTGTGAGGATCTCGCCGTCCACGGCCTTGAGCTTGCCGGAACCGATGTCCTGGGCGCGGACACCGAGGATTTCCCCGGTTTCCGGATCCACATAGTTGCCGCCGTTACGGTAAACCCCCCAGAAGGTTTGCTCAGCGGGGATTTCACCGCGCACATAGAAGTCGTCGCCGACACCGACGATGATGCTCTTCTCCTGGCCGGCGACCACATAGGGTGCGGCCTCCAGCTCGCCCGGTGCGACCACCCGGGTTCTGGACAGGAAGGTGTCGATGACATCGAGCGGCAACGCCGGAATGGCCTCTCCATGGGGCACTGCCTTGATTTCCGGGCTCAGCTTGACGTCACGGCCGCGGTTCAGGCTGAGGCGCGGCTGGCCGTCGACATAGATCAGACTGATCTCGTCGCCCGGATAGATCAGGTGCGGGTTGGCGATCTGCGGATTGACGTGCCAGATCTCCGGCCAGCGCCAGGGTTTGCTCAAAAAGAAGGCGGCGATATCCCACAGGGTGTCGCCTTTCTTGACCACATAGCGATCGGGGATGCCTTCGTTGAAGGTGTCTCTGCCCTGAGCAAAGGCCAGGGTCGCGACCAACCAGAGCCCCGCGACTACCAGCAGTATTCTTTTCATCGCGCTCTTCCCTTGTGCAGTTTCCCGGTAATGTATACTGGCATCCGGACTCGGCCCGAACGAGCTTGTTGGGATCTTAGCAGTCGATTAACGCACTTTACTAGAAAGCTGTCACAAGTTTATGGCGATTCTGACAATTCTGGAATTCCCCGATTCCAGGCTGCGCAAAGTCGCGGAACCCGTGACCGAAGTCGATGCCGCGCTGCGCAACCTGGCTACAGACATGCTGGAAACCATGTACGGCGCGCCCGGGGTCGGCCTCGCTGCCACCCAGGTCAATGTCCATCGCAGGCTGGTGGTCATCGACGTCTCGGATGCGCGCGATCAGCCTCTGGTGCTGATCAACCCGGAAATCGCGGTACTCGACGACACACCGCGCGATTACGACGAGGGCTGCCTGTCGGTGCCCGGCTTCTATGAAAAGGTCGCCCGCCCCGAACGGATCAGGGTGCAGGCGCTGGACCTCGACGGCAATCCCTTTACCCTGGAACCGGATGGCCTGCTGTCGATATGTATCCAGCATGAGGTCGACCACCTCGACGGCAAGCTGTTCGTCGACTATCTTTCGCCCCTCAAGCGCCAGCGCATCCGCCAGAAGCTTGCCAAGCTTCAACGCGCCACGGCCTGATCCACACCGGCCTTGACCGCGCCCCTGCGCATCGTCTTTGCCGGTACCCCGGCATTCGCGGCCACCCACCTGCGCGCGCTGCTCGACGCCGGGCAGGGGATCGCCGCCGTCTACACCCAACCGGACCGCCGCGCCGGCCGTGGCCGGCAGCTGGCCTCCAGCCCGGTCAAGGCGCTCGCCCTGGAGCACGGCCTGGAGGTTCGCCAGCCGGCGTCGCTGCGGGATCCGGCCGCCCAGGACGAACTCGCGGCACTGGCCGCAGATGTGCTGGTGGTGGTCGCCTACGGCCTGATCCTGCCCCAGGCCGTGCTCGACCTGCCGCGACTGGGCTGCATCAATGTCCATGCTTCCCTGCTGCCGCGCTGGCGCGGCGCCGCGCCCATCCAGCGCGCCATCGCCGCCGGCGACCGGGAAACCGGCGTCGCCATCATGCAGATGGAGGCCGGCCTCGACACCGGCCCGGTGTTGGCCACCGCTCGCTGCCAGATCGCCGCGGACGACACCGGCGGCAGCCTGCAGGACAAGCTGGCCGCCCTGGGCCCTCCGCTGCTGCTCGAAGTGCTGGCGAAGCTGGCCCGCGGACCCCTTCCGGCATTGCCCCAGGACGACCGCCTCGCCACCTATGCCGCCAAGATCGACAAGGCCGAAGCCGCCACTGACTGGCGGGAGGACGCGGTAGTCATCGACCGCCAGGTGCGTGCCTTCAATCCGGTGCCGGTCGCTCACGCCAGCCTGGCGGGGATAGCCTTGCGCATCTGGGCAGGCGAACCCTGCGCCGGCACGGCCCCGGCCGCTCCCGGAACGCTGCTGTCCGCTGACCGGAGCGGCATCCTGGTGGCCTGTGGCACCGGCGCCTACCGGATCCGCGAACTCCAATTGGTGGGACGCAAGCGGCTGAGTGCCGCCGAAGTGCTCAATAGCCGCGCCGACCTGTTTGCTCCCGGAGCAGTATTTGACCACTGAAGCCACTGAGGCCACTGAGGTCCGCGCCGCCGCGGCCCGGGTGGTCGCTGCCGTCGCCGGCGGGGAATCGCTGGATGCGGCGCTACCGCGCGAGGCGGCGCGGGTGGTCGCCCGAGACCGCGCCCTGCTGGCGGAGCTCTGCTATGGCACCCTGCGCTGGTACCCGAGGCTGACCGCAATCCTTGACCGGCTCCTTGCCCGACCGCTGAAATCCCGGGATGGGGACCTCCGCGCGCTGCTCGCCACGGCCCTCTACCAGTTGGAGCACACGCGCATCCCCCCGCATGCGGTGGTCCACGAGACCGTCGCCGCCTGCCGCGCGCTGGCCAAGCCCTGGGCGACCGGGCTGGTCAATGCCTTGCTGCGCAACGCCCAGCGCCGCCGCCCGCAGCTCGACGCCGCGCTCGCCGAAGATCTTGCCTACCGCAGCGCGCATCCGCCCTGGCTGGCTCGGTTGCTGGCGGCGGACTGGCCCCGGGAAGCCGAGGCGGTGATGGTGGCCAACAACGCCCGTGCGCCCATGACCCTGAGGATCAATCAACGGCGCACCGACCGCGCCGCTTACCTCGAACTGCTGGCCGCTGCCGGCATCGAGGCGCGACCGGCGACCCACAGTGCCGCCGGCATCCTGCTCGGCTCACCCCGCGCGGTAGCCGAACTGCCGGGCTTTGCCGCGGGGCTGGTGAGCGTGCAGGACGAGGCAGCGCAACTGTGTGCCCCGCTGCTGGCGCCGGGTCAACGGCTGCTGGACGCCTGCTGCGCCCCGGGCGGCAAGACCGGCCACCTGCTGGAACTGGCGCCGGACGGCGCCGAACTGGTGGCTATCGACAACAGCCGGCAACGCCTGGCGCTGGTCGCCGACAATCTGGATCGCCTGGGCCTGCAGGCGCGATTGCTCGACGCCGACGCCGGGGCCCCGGAGACCTGGTGGGACGGCACCCCCTTCGACCGCATCCTGCTGGACGCCCCCTGTTCCGCCACCGGGGTACTGCGCCGGCATCCCGATATCAAACTGCTGCGCCGGGCGGGCGACATTGCTAAGCTGGCCGCTGCCCAGCGGCGCCTGTTGTTGGCACTCTGGGAGCTGCTGGCACCGGGCGGACTGCTGCTCTACGCGACCTGTTCGGTGCTGTGCGCCGAAAACGATGCCGTGGTGGCGACGCTCACCGCCGCACGGGCGGACGCGCGGCCATTGCCGCTGCCCGGCATCCCGGGCGCCGCCACCGCGGCGGGCCGGCAATGGCTGCCGGGAACGGATGACAACGACGGGTTCTACTATGCGCTGCTGGAAAAACGCTGACCGCCGCACCACTACCGGGAGCCGACCGACCCGACCATGAAAATCGTGATCATCGGCGCCGGTGCCGTGGGCGGGACCCTGGCCGAGCATCTGGCGCGCGAAGCCAATGACATCACCCTGATCGACCTGGACGAGCAGTTGCTGGGCGAACTCCAGGATCGCCTCGATATCCGCACCCTGCCCGGTTCCGGAGCGCATCCGGACGTGCTCTACGCGGCCGGTATCGAGGATGCCGACATGCTGGTCGCGGTCACCAGTAGTGATGAAGTCAACATGATCGCCTGCCAGGTCGCGGCGACCCTGTTCAAGACCCCCACCAAGATCGCCCGCATCCGCAGCGCCAGCTATATCCAGTCCCGTTACCGGGAGACATTGTTCGGCCAGAACGGGATCCCGGTCGATGTGTTGATCACCCCGGAACAGGCGGTCACCGACTATATTCACCGGCTGATCGAGCGCCCGGGCGCGCTGCAGGTGCTGGATTTCGCCGGCCGCCGCATCCAGCTGGTGGGGATGCGCGCCGAGGTCGGCGGCCGCCTGGTGGGCGAGGAGCTGCGCGAGATCCAGCGCCATATCCCCAATATCGAAACCCGCGCCGCCGCCATCTACCGGCGCGACCGCTCGCTGATCCCGGAGGGCGACACCGTCATCGAAGAGGGCGACGAGGTGTTCTTCATCGCCGCGGCGCGCGACATTCGTCGGGTGATGGCGGAACTGGCGCCGGAGGCCAAGCCCTATCAGCGCATCATCATCGCCGGCGGCGGCAACATCGGCCACCGCCTGGCCAGCGCCCTGGAACAACGCCTCAACGTCAAGGTGATCGAACAGTCTCCGCCGCGCGGCGCCAGGCTCGCCGAACTCCTCAATCGCGCCGTGGTGCTGATCGGACGCGCCGACGACCGCGAGCTGCTGCTCGACGAGAATATCGACAAGACCGACCTGTTCCTTGCGGTAACCAACGACGACAAGGCCAACATCATGTCCTCGATCCTCGCCAAGCGCCTCGGCGCCGGCAAGGTGATGACCTTGATCAGCAACCCGGTGTACGCCGATCTGGTGCAGGGCAGCGAGATCGATGTCGCCATCTCGCCCCAACAGGCGACCACCAGCGCGCTGCTCAGCCACGTGCGGCGCGGTGACACGGTGAATGCTCACTCACTGCGCCGAGGCGCCGCCGAGGCGCTGGAGATCATCGCCCACGGCGATGCCAGGAACTCCCGGGTGGTGGGGCGCGCCATCGATCAGATCAAGCTGCCGCGGGGCGCCACCATCCCCGCCCTGGTCCGCGACGGCGAGGTGATCATCGCTCACCACGACACCGTGATCGAAAGCAACGACCACGTCATCGTGTTCATCCTCGACAAGCGTTACACCCGCGACGTGGAAAAGCTGTTCCAGGTCGGCCTGACCTTCTTCTAGCGGCGGCACCATGCATTTTTCGGCCGTGGCCAGGGTATTGGGTTTGATGCTGATGCTGTTCAGCATCACCCTGCTGGTCCCGATCCCGGTGGCCAGCTACTACGGCGAGGATACCCAGGGGGCGTTCTTTCTCGCCTTTGCGATCACCTTTTCCCTGGGCATGCTGATCTGGCTGCCCTACAGCCGCACTGCGGCCGACATGCGCACCCGCGACGGCTTCGTGGTCACGGTGTTGTTCTGGCTGGTGCTCGGGCTGATGGGCGCCATTCCGCTGATGCTCGCCGAGCCGTTGCAGCTCGGCATCGCCGACGCCGCCTTCGAGGCCATCTCCGGGCTGACCACCACTGGTGGCACCGTGATTACCGGGCTCGACGCCCTGCCCAGGTCGATTCTCTACTACCGCCAGCAGCTGCACTGGCTGGGCGGCATCGGTATCGTGGTCATCGCCGTGGCGATCATGCCCATGCTGGGTATCGGCGGCATGCAGCTTTACCGCGCCGAGGCCCCCGGGCCGGTGAAGGACGCCAAGCTAACGCCGCGAATCACCGAAACCGCCAAGGCGCTGTTTTTCATCTATCTCGTCCTCACCCTGGTCTGCATCCTCGCCTACTGGATCGCCGGCATGAGTCCGTTCGACGCTATCGGCCACGCCTTTTCCACGGTATCCACCGGCGGGTTTTCCACCCATGACGCCAGTATCGGCTGGTTCGACAGCCCCGCGATCATCATCATCACCATCGTCTTCATGATCCTGGCCGGACTCAACTTCGGGCTCCACTTCCTGGTCTGGAACCGGCGCACGCCCCGGCAATACCTACGCGATCCCGAGGCGCGCCTCTTCCTGGTGCTGCTGATCACGGGTTGCATGGTGGTCGGTCTGTACCTTTATGCCACGGCGACCTACGACAGCCCGGGGAGCCTGCTGCACGGCAGCTTCCAGTTTGTGTCGATCATGACCTCGACCGGCTACGGCACCGCGAACTTCTCCCAGTGGCCCAGCTTTCTGCCGGTGTTTCTGGTGGTTTCCTCCTTTTTCGGCGGCTGCGGCGGCTCCACCTCCGGCGGCGTCAAGATCGGCCGCATGCTGATCCTGGCCAAGCAGTGCCTCAACGAGTTCTACCGGCTGATCCATCCCAATGCGATCCGGCCCCTGAAACTGGGCGACCGCGCCGTCGGGGTGCGTGTCGCCGATGCCATCTGGGCGTTCTTCGGCGTCTATCTGGCGGTGTTCTACGGCATCACCCTGCTGCTGCTGGCCTCCGGGCTGGATTTCGAGACGGCCTGGTCGGCAACCGCCGCCTGCCTCAACAATATGGGTCCGGGGCTGGGCGAGGTGGCGGCCAGCTTCGGCGGCATCAGCGATTTCGCGAAGTGGGTGCTGTGTGCCGCCATGCTGCTCGGCCGGCTGGAGATCTTCACCATGCTGGTGTTGTTGAGTCCGGCATTCTGGCGGCGCTGAGAAGTATCGGCCCACCAACCGCCGGACGATGAGCGTGCGCCGCGCCTGCGCCCAGCAGCCGGCGTGGACGACATCGGGTTGGCGGCGCAGGGCAGGGTAGCCGGCATAATCGGCGGTGTGCAGGTAACCAGCCCTGAAGCAGCTGCGGTCACCTCGCTGCCGCGACTGCGGTGGTAGTCGTAGCGGATCGATTCATCCATCGAGCGGGCGGGCCACCGGCCCGCACTCACAGGTGGTAAACGCCCTGTGGCCCACTAGTCCTCGACGCCTTCGATATGCGGGTTGAAGATGGTATACAGATAGACCTTGGCCGGCAGGTCGCCCAGATGTTTTTCGATCAGGGGCTTGACGTCGCGCCAGTCCAGCTCGCCGGCGCCGGTGCCAAGCCTGGGCAGCGCGACACGGCGCAGTCCTTCCTGCTCGATGAAGGCGCGCAGCTGGATCAACGCCTGCTCCACCCATTCGAGCCGCGCCTTGCCGCTATGGTCCGCGGCAGCCTCCCGGATGAACAGGCTCAGCACCCGGGGTCCGGCACCGTTGCGCCAGGCCCACAAACTGCCGGGTTCCGGCGCGCCTGCGGCACAGTGCTGTGCGAAGTCTTCGATAATGCCCGGGTGTCGCCGGCTGACGGCCTGGGCCACCCCGCTGTGGAAATCCTCATTGGCCGCGATGCCTTGCACGATGGCGTCGGACTTGCTGAAGGCGATATTGCCTACCAAGGCTTCTTTGATCATGGCGGTACACTCCGGTGGCCAGACAATGGGTCGGATTCCAGTATCCGCCGTCGCCGCCGGCTCACCATGACCCAGGTCATGGGGTTTGCTTTTTCCGGAATCACTGTGTTTTATGGCGCCCTTTGCGGTAGTTCGCAGGTCCTGGCATGACATCAGAGACGCACGGAGTCCGCTTGATTCTGTCCTGTCCGGACCGGGTCGGCATCGTCGCCGCAGTGAGTTCTTTCCTGGCCGCCGAAGGCGGACTCATCACCGAAGCCAACCACTATCGCGATCCCGAATCCGAGTGGTTCTTTGCACGCCAGGACATTGCCGCGAACTCGCTGCCCTATGGCGCGGAAGAGCTGCGCCGCAGGTTCGCGCCATTGGCCGGGGAGCTGGGCCTGGAATGGCGGGTGGTGGAGACCAGAGTCCCCAAGCGGGTGGTGATCATGGTCAGCCGCCAGGCGCACTGTCTGGCGGATCTGCTCTACCGCTGGCGCAGCGGAGATCTGCCCTGCGAAGTGGCCGCGGTGCTTTCCAACCACGACGATCTGCGCAGCTACGTGGAGTGGCATGGTATTCCCTATCACCACTTGTCCGTGCAGCAAGGAGACCGAGACGCCCACTTCGCGGCGGTCACCGCATTGCTCGCGGAGCTGGCTCCCGATGTGGTGGTGCTGGCGCGCTACATGCAAATTCTGCCGAGCTTTCTGTGCCGGGCCTATGCGGGGCGCATCATCAACATCCACCACAGTTTTCTGCCCGCTTTCGCCGGTGCCAGGCCCTATCATCAGGCCGCCGAGCGCGGGGTGAAACTGATCGGCGCCACCTGCCACTATGTGACCGAGGCTCTGGATGCGGGGCCGATCATCGATCAGGACATCGCCCGCATCAGCCATCACGACGCTGTCCCGGACATGGTGCGCAAGGGCAAGGACATCGAAAAGATCGTGCTCGCCCGCGGCCTGCGCTTTCATCTGGAAGATCGGGTGTTGATTCACGGCAACAAAACCGTGGTTTTCGAGTAGATGCAGTCGCCGGGGCTGCGGCACCATCCGCTTTTTTTTGCAGCCGCCGGTTCGCCGAAGGAGTAGCGCCATGACCGAAGATGAGGACTTCACCACCGATGTCGCGGTGATCGGCGCCGGTCCGGTCGGGCTGTTCGCGGTGTTCGAGTGCGGCATGCTGAAGATGCGCTGTCATCTGATAGATGCGCTGCCCGCCATCGGTGGCCAGTGCACGGCGCTCTATCCCGAAAAGCCCATTTACGACATTCCGGCCGCGCCGGAGCTGAGCGCGGCCGAATTGGTCGATCGCCTGCACCGGCAGATCGCGCCCTTCGCGCCGCAGTTCCATCTCGACCAGCAGGTGGTGGCGCTGCAGCGCGCCGGGGATACCTGGGAGCTGGTGACCTCGCGGGGTATCCGCATTCGCGCGCGGGCGGTGATTGTCGCCGCGGGCGCCGGAGCCTTCGGGCCCAATCGGCCGCCGCTGGCCGACATCGAGGATTACGAAGGCCGCTGCGTACATTATCTGGTTACCGAGCGGGCACGCTTCCGCGGCCAGCGGCTGGTGATCGCCGGCGGCGGGGACTCGGCGGTGGACTGGGCCATCGCCCTGGCGGACGAGGCCGCCGAAGTGCATCTGGTGCACCGGCGGGAGCGGTTTCGGGCGGCCCCGGAAAGCGTCGATCGCCTCCACCAGCTGGTCGCGGAAGGGCGGATCCAGCTGGTCATTCCCTATCAATTGGCGGGTCTGGAAGGCGATGGCACGCGGCTCTCGGGCGTGCTGGTGAAAACCCTGGATGGTGACCAGCGACGCATCCCGGCCGATCATCTGCTCGCCTTTTTTGGCCTGGCGACCAGGCTGGGGCCCATCAACGACTGGGGGTTGGGTGCGCGCAATGGCGTCGTGCCGGTCGAGCCCGCGACCTGCGCGACCTCCGCGCCCGGGGTGTTCGCCGTCGGCGATATCGCCGGCTACCCGCACAAACTGAAGCTCATTCTCACCGGCTTCGCGGAAGCCGCCCATGCCGCCCACGCGGCCTTTGCATTCGTTTACCCGGACCGGGCGTTGCACTTCGAATATTCCACTTCGACCGGGGTTCCCGGCCGCGAGTCGGCCTAGTCCGCCGTCACCAATTGGGGGAGATTCCTGTATGCCAATCATCCATGTCACCACTGTCGAGGGCGAGGCATTGGAACTGCAAGCCGATAGCGGCCGTTCCGTCATGGAGGTGGTCAAGGCCAACGACCTGCCCATGCTCGCCGCCTGTGGCGGTGCACTTGCCTGCGCGACCTGCCATGTGATCGTGGATCCAGATTGGTACGATCGCCTGCAGCCGCCCAGCGAGGACGAAGAGGATCTGCTCGACACCGCGCACGGCCTCACCTCGACCTCTCGCCTCGGCTGCCAGATCCTGATGCGCGAGGAGTTGGATGGCATCCGGGTGTGCCTCACCCCGATGGACTGACCCGGTCACACCGGGTTCTGGCCGGGCGGTGGCGCGCCATGTTACAAGGGACTATCGATGGCCAGACCGACAGCAGCGATGGCGGTATCGGACAGCCCCCACGCGCATTTTGCGGCCGAGGTGAGCCGTCCGGATGCGGAGATCGATCTCATCCGGGCGGCCCTGCTGATCGCGCAGGAACACCATGCCGGCGCCGAGGTTGCATCCTGCCGGGAGATCCTGGAGCAGTTGGCGAACCGCGCCGCGGCGGCGATGCCGAACGGTCCGGACGCGCAGGCATTGTGCGCCTTTCTCGCCGGCCAGGAAGACTTTCGCGGCAATGCGGCGGATTACTACAATCCGGACAACAGTTATCTGGACTTGGTGCTCCGGACCCGCAGGGGCATCCCCATCTCACTGGCGCTGGTCTATCTGAGCGTGGCTACCGACCTCGGCCTGGAAGCCGCCGGAGTCGGGTTCCCGGGCCACTTCCTGGTGCGCGTGGAGGCCTCGCCGGGCAGCGCCCCGGAGCTGATCGATCCCTTCGCCGGGCAGGTGCTCAGCGTGGCGGATTGCCGTGCGCTGCTGCGTGCCGGCACCCGGGGCGCGGTGGAGTTTTCCGAACGGTTGCTGGCACCGGCCGGCAAGCGGGAAATCCTGCGGCGCATGCTCGGCAACCTGAAGATGATCTATCTGCAGCGTCAGGATTTCGAGGAGAGCCTCAGTCTCTGTGACCTGCTACTGCTGCTGGAGCCGGACTCACTGCAGGATCTGCTCGACCGGGCACTGGTGCTGGAGAAACTCGAGTGCTTCGGGCCGGCTGCTGACGAGCTGGAGCGCTTGATGACCCGCGCCGAACTTGCCGCCCGGCCCGAGGCTATGGCGTCGGTGGCACGCAAAATCGAACAGCTGCGCAGTCGCACCGGCGGCCCCACTCTGCACTGAACTGAACTGAACTGAACTTGGAGTGCGAGTCTGCCGATGAATGACATCGTCACACCTGCCAAAGCCAACCTGGTGCAGAAATTCGCTGCGTCCCGCTCGGGCGCCTGGCTACTGGCGCGGGTCGGGCATCATCTGGACCGGATTTTTTTGCGCCTTTCCGGAGAGCGGGTGATGTTGTCCAGCCTGCTGGTCGGACTGCCCGTGGTGATGGTGGATACCATCGGCGCCAAAACCGGCCGCGTGCGCCGCATTCCATTGCTGTGCATCCGGGATCAGCAGCAGGAAGGCGACTTTGCCGTCATCGCGTCGAACTTCGGCCAGGGCCACAATCCCGCCTGGTATTACAACCTGAAGGCCCATCCCGAAGTCTCCTGCACCCTGTACGGCAAGGTTTCCACCTATCGAGCCGGTGAGGCGGAGGGTGACGAATACCAGCGCTTCTGGCGTTACGCGCTCGCCACCTATATCGGATTTCCCGGTTACAAGCAGCGTGCCGGAGCGCGGCACATCCCGGTCATGGTGCTGCGGCGGATGGGTGAAACGCAGAAGGACGAACACGCGGCATCAGGGATGCCCTGAGGGCGCCCTTCACTCCTTCGGGCTCGGGAGGCAGTGGGGTGGAACGATACGTTTTTGACCCCTCAGCGTCGCCTTCCGAGCCAGCCGAAGGGGCGGACCCAGAGCGCAGTCGGATGGTTGTGTACCCAGGCCTGGAGGCCCGGGCTCGCCGGGCCTGGTCAGTACACCACCACCGAGCGGATGCTTTCGCCGGCGTGCATCAGGTCGAAGCCGCGATTGATATCTTGCAGGGCCAGGCTATGGGTGATCAGCGGGTCGATCCGGATCCTGCCTTCCATATACCAGTCGACAATGCGCGGCACGTCGGTGCGGCCGCGCGCGCCGCCGAACGCGACCCCGTGCCACGAGCGGCCGGTGACGAGCTGAAACGGCCGGGTGGCGATCTCCTGGCCGGCACCGGCGACGCCGATGATATAGGACTCGCCCCAGCCCTTGTGACAGCACTCCAGCGCTTGGCGCATAACCTGGACATTGCCGATGCACTCGAAGCTGTAGTCGGCGCCGCCCTGGGTGAGGTCGAGCACCGCCGCTACCACTTCCGGTTCCCTCGACGCGTCGATGAAATCGGTCATGCCGAACTCGCGCGCCAGCTTCTCCCGCGCCGGGTTGATATCGACACCAATGATCTGGCGCGCCCCGACCATGCGCGCGCCCTGGATCACATTGAGGCCGATGCCGCCGAGCCCGAACACCACCACCCGCGAGCCAGGCTCGACCCTGGCGCGAAACACCACGGCGCCGATGCCGGTGGTGACCCCGCAGCCGATGTAACAGATCTTGTCGAAGGGCGCGTCGGGGCGCACCTTGGCCAGTGCGATCTCCGGCAGCACCGTGTGCTGAGCGAAGGTGGAGCAGCCCATGTAATGCAACAGCGGCTCGCCGTCCAGCGAGAAGCGGCTGCTGCCGTCCGGCATCCGGCCCTGGCCCTGGGTGGTGCGAATCGCCTGACACAGGTTGGTCCTGGGGTGCAGGCAGTATTCGCACTGGCGGCATTCGGGCGTGTACAGCGGAATGACGTGATCGCCCGGCGCCAATGAGGTCACCCCCGCGCCCACCTCCAGCACGACGCCCGCCCCTTCATGGCCGAGGATGGTGGGAAACAGCCCTTCGGGGTCATCGCCCGACAGCGTGAAAGCGTCCGTGTGACAGATCCCGGTGGCCTTGATCTCGACCAGCACTTCACCGGCGCGGGGACCTTCGAGGTCGACTTCGCAGATCTCCAGAGGTTTGCCGGCACCGAAGGCCACGGCGGCTTTGGTTTTCATGGGTATTCCAGCCAACTCGTTGACAGGTAGCATGAACGAAAAAAGCCGCCCGAAAAAGGCGGCTTGCGTCGACTGCAGAGTGCGCGAGGGACTACCGCAGCATGGAGCGGATATCAGCATCCTTGGGCAGCGCGTAGTCGTGCACGGCCATCACCACATTGGTGGTCGGTTCGATCACCTTGAGGTTGACGAACACGGCGTCCTTGCTCACGCCATAGGTACCCACGATGACGGCCTGGGCCTGGTGACTCTCCGCCACATGCTGGATTTCCCGCGTCAACAGCAGTTCGCCCTGGTCGCGTCTCATGTAGACATTGTCGCGAAACTTCATCTCGATCATGCGCAGCCCGGTTTGCGAAAAGCGCGCAGAAATCTGCTCGGACGCCAGCCGGCCGAATGTCGATGATCGCTCCAGCTCGTCGATGCTCACCAGGGTGGCCGCGATAAGTGGCTGGTTGGGGCTCAGCTTGTCCTTCAGTTGTTTGAGCAGAGTATCGGCGGCAGCGTAGTTTGCCTTGATCAACAGCGCCGGAGAGTCACTGCGATAGGTTGCGTTATAGGACTGGCCGGAGGAACAGGCCGCCAACCCCAGAAATGCGCTTACCAGCAGCGGCAGAAAGTATCGCGGGAAGGAGCCGTTCATTACCGTGCCCCCACTATTTGAAATGCCTTGGTGGCCGCGGCGTCATAGAGGACGCGGTCGGAGTCCGATACGTAGTAAATGTGGGTAGAGCGGGCGAGATAACGGGCCTCGTCGGACACCGAGACATTGACCACGATTTCCGTTTTGGGAGTTGGGCCGGAGGCCGACTGGGACTTGAACCAACTGTACACATCCCAGCCGATTGCGCCGGCAGTCACCGCGGCCGCGGCCGTGGTCTTGGCAGTTACTTCGGTGCTCAGGGTCCGTACTGCCCAGGCGCCGGTGACCAGGGCCGTCGGCCATCCGATCCATTTGTTCTGTGCGCGATCCTCCGAAAATTCGATCACCTGAGTGTCGACCTCCATGCTGAGCGCGCCCTCGGGGCGAGTTGCCACCGGATAGCCGCCACGCACCATTGCGGTGATCAACTGGTCTTCAACCGCGCGGTTGAAGGCAGATTCCTGACCAGCGTGCACATACAGATTGCTCGCAAGCGGGGTGGGCAGCGCGGCCATCACCTCGCGCGCGATGTCTGCGGAGATGGCTTCCCAGTGCGCCGCGGCCTGCAACTTTTCTTGCTGGGTTGTGGGAAAGTTGGTCGCCAAAGGGGCTTGCGAATGGGGCGCCGCGCAGCCCGCGATCGCGACGGCGCCAAGCACAGCGACTGCTGTCTGCTTCAGCATTTTCATGTTTTTTTGTGCTCCTGTGGGGATGAGACCGGACCAACAGCCGCTGTGCCCGGCCTCGTGGTGCGGGCCGCCCAGCCAAGTGGTCGAATGTGCAGGGATCTGGCGGAGGGTAGGTCGTCCATGACTATGTTCGCGTATTCCTTGACAATAGAGCCTGGGAAGGTCGAGCCAATGTTAATATCGAAATCAGCAGCGCGTCAAACCGTGCGTCTGCAGATTACGCCCCCTGGGTATGCTTTTCGACGAAATTCGCGTCATGCACCGAACACATCCAGAATCGATCGCCGCAGCCGCTCGATGAACAGGTCGACCTCGCGCTCGGCGATGACGAGCGGCGGCGACATCACCAGGTTGTCGCCCACCGCGCGGCACAGCAGGCCGTTTTCCCAGCAGCGGTTGTGCACTGGCACGCCAACGCCGCCCGGAAATTTGGCTGGATCGGGCGCCAGGGTGACGGCGCCCAGCAGGCCATAGTTGCGGATGTCGATCACCTGCGGCAGGTCCCGCAGGCTGTGCAGGGCGTCTTCCCAGTAGCGGCCGATGGGCCCGGCGGCACGGGTCAGCAGGCCCTCGCGCTCGTAGATCTCGAAAGCCGCGAGCCCGGCGGCCGCCGCCACCGGTGCGCCGGCATAGGTATTGCCGTGAAACAGCTCGGGGCCGCTGCCCGGTGCCGCCTCGAAGATCGTTTCCTGGATATCGCGGCGCACGAATACACCGCCCATGGGCACGCTGCCACCGTTGATCGCCTTGGCGGTGGTCATCAGGTCCGGGGTCACTTCCAGGCGGGTGGCGGCGAAGGCTGCGCCGGTGCGGCCGAAGCCGGTGACCACTTCGTCGAAGATCAGCAGGATGTCGTGCTGGGTACAGAGCTCGCGCAGCCGTTGCAGATAACCCACTGGTGGCGGCACCATGCCGCCGGCGCCGACGATGGGCTCGACGATCACCGCGCAGAGGTTCTCCGCGCCGCGCAGGGCGATGATCTTCTCCAGCGGATTGAGCTGGTCCGCGCCACGCTCGGGCAGGCCGCGGCTGAAGGCGTTGGCGGAAATGTCGAGTAGGTCGGGCAGGAAGTCGACATTGTCGAGGACGGGGAAGCCCTTGCGGTTGTTGGGAATCCCTTGCAGCGAGGTGCCGCCGACATTGACGCCGTGATAGCCTCGTTCGCGGGACACGAAGCGGGTCTTGGTGCCCTTGCCGCGGGCCCGCTGCCAGGCGTAGGCGATCTTCATCGCGGTCTCCACGGACTCGGACCCGGAGTTGGTGAAGAAGATGCGGTCCAGTCCGGGGGGCGCGTATTCGGCCAGTTTGGCCGCGAACTCGAAGGTCACCGGTGCGCCGAACTGAAAAGGCGGCGCAAAATCGAGTTCCAGCAGTTGGTGCCGGACGGCGTCGGCCACCTCGCGGCGGCCGTGGCCCAGGTTCGCACACCAGAGTCCGGCGGTGATGTCGAGGATCTCCCGGCCGTCGGGCGTGTACAGGAAGCAGCCCTCGCCGCGGGTGATCAGCCGGGGATTGCCGCGAAACGCCCGCACGTTGGTGAAGGGCTGCCACCAGTGGTCGAGAGTGAGTTGGCTCATGGGTGCCTGTAGTTGCGCCGGGTCGGGTCCGGCAGTGTAAGGAAAATTCCGTCAGCATCCCATCCGCGGTCATGCTGCGCTCGCAATCACTCCGGTAAACTGCTATTTTCGACCTTGCCATAGAGCTTTAGATTGGCGGTTTAACTGAATGAAAAACAAGTGGTGCGTCCATGAGTGATCGTCCCGAGCAGGCCCCCGGAAACCAGGTCCTCCCGGAATACGGCGATCTCGTCATCGCCTATCTGGAGCAGCTCGGCGTCGAATACGTGTTCGGTATTCCCGGCGGCGCCATCGAGCCTTTCTACAATGCCCTGGCGCGCAGTGAGCGGCGCGGCGGTCCGCGGGCGATCGTCGCCCGCCACGAGACCGGCGCGGCCTTCATGGCCGACGGCTATTCCCGCAACACCGGCAAGCTGGGCGTGTGCTGCGCCACCACCGGCCCCGGCGCGACCAACCTGATCACCGGGGTCGCCTCGGCCTACGAAAATCATATCCCCATGTTGGTGATCACCGCGCAGACTCCGCTGTCCACCTTTGGCCGGGGCGCCATGCAGGAATCCTCCTGTACCGGGGTCAACACCGTCGAGCTGTTCCACTACTGCACCCGTTACAGCACATTGGTGTCCCACATCGAGCAATTCGAGCACAAGCTGATCACCGCCATCATGACGGCGTTCTCCTCGCCCATGGGGCCGGTGCATATCAGTGTGCCCATGGACATCATGCGACAGCCTTGGAATCTGGAGAAGCCGAGCTTTTCATTGCCACAGTTACTGCGCAGGCCGGCGCTGCACGACGATCAGGCTATGCAGCAACTTTATGAAGAACTGCTCGCTGCCGAGCAACCGGTTTTTCTGATTGGGGACGAAGCCCGGGAAGCTATAGGCACTACTTTGAGCGTGGCCGCGTGCCTGCAGGCGAAGGTAATAGTGACGCCGCACGGCAAGGGCTTGGTAAGCCCGTACCACCCGCTGTTTCGTGGTGTTATCAGCTTTGCCGGGCATCGCGAAGCAAACCGATTGCTATCGGACGAGACTGTCGACCGGATTTTCATCATCGGCGCCAACATGGGGGAGTGGGCCAGTAATGGCTGGGATCCCCGGCTTTTCGGTCATCGGATCATCCATATCGAATCTACCGAGGCGAATCTGGCGCGAACCCCCATGGCCGCACTGCATGTCAGAGGGCGACTGCAGACCATCATGGAGAGAACGCTCGAGAGACTAGAGAGAGAAAGAGTAAACAAGGCTCCCGAGGGAGCGATAAAATCTCCGCAGCTGGTCAGAGAGTCGAAGCGCCGCTTCTCTCTCGACGATGAAGAGAAATATTGTTCCGACGAGGTTCCCATTAAGCCGCAGCGCTTGATGCGCGAGCTTCCCCGAGTATTGCCAGCGAATACCTATTATCTGGCGGACTCAGGTGCCAGCTTGTCTTGGGCGATCCACTATCTTCACCCCTATGACCGCCGCATGGCCGGCCAAAGAGACGGCAAGCGCGGGTTGTTCCACGCTGTGACGGAGTTCGCGTCCATGGGCTGGGCCATTGGCAGTGCGGTGGGGGCCGCCTTGGCGCGGCCCGGAGATCCAGTGGCCTGCATCATTGGTGATGGCAGTATGCTGATGAGCGGTCAGGAGATTACCGTGGCCATTCAGGAAAAGCTTCCGGTGATTTTCGTCGTGCTCAATGACAGTGCATATGGAATGGTAAAGCATGGCCAGCGTATGACCGGAGCCGAGTCTATAGGTACCGATCTTCCGCAAACGAATTTTGTGGCCTTCGCGAAATCCATGGGAGCGCAAAGCTACCTGATCGAATCTCCGGAAGATCTGCTGGCATTGGATGGCAAGGCGATAGCGGCAACACCTGGGCCTACGCTGCTGGACGTGCGGATTGATGTGGACGAGGCACCGCCGATCGGTTTCCGCACCAGCTTTCTGAAGCCCGTAGAATGATTGTGAGCCGACGGTGAAACCATCCAAGGAAAGTATCGTTACCAAAATCTGGAATGAAGAGCCAGAGCCGGACAACCCCTTCGCCGCCCGCGCCTGTTATTGCTCCGGATTCGATGTCTACGGCGATCTACTGGGCAAGATCTCCTGGATTCAATATCTCTGGCTGTTGATTCGGTTGGAGCCCCCGGAGCCCGCCCAGGCCCGGATGCTGGAGGCGCTGGCTGTGGGCCTGGCCAATCCCGGACCCCGGGAACCGAGCGTGCATGCTGCCATGTGCGCCGGCGTGGGTGGCTCGACGCGGGCCTCGGCGTTGATCGCTGCGCTCTCGGTGGGGGCCGGCAACCTGGGCGGGGCGCGCGATGTCTTCGCGGCAATGGGCAACTGGGCCGATTGCGGTACCGATCTGGCGGCCTGGCGCGAGCGCATCCGCAATCCGCCGGTAGACGAGCGTGACGATGTCTGGCCGTCCTTCGAACACCCCCCGGGTTTCGACCCCAATGGCGCCGGCTGCCCCACGCCGGTGCGGCAATTGTTGAACCACCTCACGGTGTTGGACCCCGGCCCGGTGCTACCCTGGCTTCAGCAGAATCGTGAAGTGCTGCAACATGAGGCCGATGCACCCTTGGCATTTTCCGGCGTCGCGGCTGCGGCCCTCCATGCCCTGGGCTTCACCCCGGAGCAGGGCGAGATGCTGTTTCTGCTGCTGCGCTTGCCCGGGGCGGCGGCGCACGCTCTCGAGCAGAAAATGAACTGGGCGAAGTTCCCCTTTTTCGGCAACGGCCTGAGGCTCACGGATGACCCCGGCCCATCGAGTCCCGATCATGAGTGAAGACAAGGGCCCGGAAATGCTGGCGCGTTGCGAGGACAACTGGGTCACCGCCATGGGCGCTTGGTTTCCGGAGGGTCGCGTTGTGCTGCGCGGCAAGGATGTGCTCAATGACCTCGGCCATCGGCCCTGGATGGAGTATTTCATCTACGGGATCAACGGCCAGGAGGATTCCAGATTCGCACGCTTTGTCGAGGGCGTCTGGGCGCTGACCACCAGCTATCCCGATCCCCGCCTTTGGAACAACCGGGTGGCTGCCCTGGCGGGAACCACCAGATCGACCGGCGTGTTGGCCTTGGCCGCCGGGATTGCGGTGTCCGAGGCGTCCTTGTACGGACTGCGGCCGATCAGAGGGGCTCTGGATTTTCTGTATCGAGCCGATCGCAAGCTCGCCGATGGCGCGATCCTGGAAGACGTGGTTTGGGAGGAGCTGCGCACCTATCGCAATGTGTTCGGCTATGGCCGTCCCATTACCTCTGCCGACGAACGGGTCGCCCCTTTGATGAAGTTCGCCGATTCCTTGGGAATGGGGAAAGGGAAATTCATCCAACTGGCATTTGAGGTCGAAAAAATCTTAAAACAATCCCGGCTGAAGTATCAGATGAATATCGCCGGCGCCGTTGCCGGGTTGGTCGCGGACGAAGGGCGCACGCCGGACGACCACTACTACATGGCGGCACTCTCATTCGTGGCCGGGATGATGCCTTGCTATATCGATAGCCTTGGCAAACCGGGAGGCAGCTTATTCCCGCTCAGGGTTACCAGAATCGACTACAAGGGCGCGCCCCCAAGGCGCTGGGGAGCGGCATGAAAAATAGCCATAAGACGCTGCGCATAAGGGCGCTGTTGCTGTTGTTGCCAGGGATTGCCTTGGGCCAGCCCACCCCCGAGGAGGAATTGGCCGAACTCTATGGGGGCGAAGAGTTTGTCCGTATTGCCACCGGTGTCGCCCAGCCGGTATCCAAGGCGCCGGCGGTGGCCTCCATCATTACCGCAGAAGAAATTCGCGCTATGGGCGCCACCGATATCGACGAGGTGTTGGAGACGGTACCCGGCCTCCATGTGGCGCGCAGTGCATTGGGCTACAACCCCATCTATGTATTTCGCGGCATGTACTCGGATGTTAATCCTCAAGTATTGATGCTGATCAACGGTATTCCCCTCACCAACTTGTACGTGGGAGACCGGAATGTCGCTTGGGGCGGAATGCCCGTGGAAGCCATCTCGCGGATCGAGGTAGTGCGCGGGCCGGGTTCGGCGGTCTATGGCGCCGATGCCTTTGCCGGGGTGATCAATATCATCACCAAGTCGCCGGAAGAGATCGAAGGGCTGTCTCTTGGCACCCGCGCCGGCAGCTTCGACACCCAGACGGGCTGGCTGCAGTACGGTGGCAGCCGCGGCGAACTGAGCTATGGCGCGGTGATCGAGGCTCACCGCACCGATGGTCAGCGCGAGCGGGTGGCTGCCGATGGGCAAAGCTTTCTGGATGCGGTTTCCGGTACCAGCGCTTCTCTCACGCCCGGCCCGGTAAATCTCCACCGGGAGAACCTGGATGCAAGGCTGGAGCTGGGTTATCGCAATCTCACTTTGCGCGGCGGCGCGCAAGTCAGAAACGATGGTGGTATCGGGCTTGGGGTAGCTCAGGTGCTGGACCCCCAGGGTGCGGTCGGGAGTGATCGCTTCAACGCCGACCTGACCTACGACAATCCCGCGCTGACCGACAGTCTTGGTCTGAAGCTGCAGGGCAGCACCCTGTTCACCAGCCAGGAGGTGGACGAAGACCTTCGCCTCTTCCCCCCCGGCTCTCGCGGGCCGTTTTTCACACCATTGGGGGCGCCGATCTTTCCGCCTTTTCCGGATGGCATCATCGGCAATCCGGAAGTCTACGAACGCCATTACCGGCTCAATGCCACCACGCTGTACCAAGGGATTCGGGATCACAAGATTTCCCTGGGCACTGGCTATCACTATGGTGAGGTCTACAGGACCGAGGAGGAGAAAAACTTCGGTATCGACCCGGCCAGCGGGCTGCCCATCCTCCCGGGCAGCCCGCTGGTCGATGTCTCCGACACTGCGCTGGTGTTCCTACCCGAGGGCCGGCGGGAAAACACCTATGTCTATGTGCAGGACATCTGGCATTTCGCCCGCGATTGGCAGCTGACTGCCGGGGTCCGCTACGATCACTTCTCTGATTTCGGCGATACCACCAATCCCCGGCTGGCGCTGGTCTGGTCGGCGCGCCGCAATCTGACTCTCAAGGCGCTCTATGGCGAGGCCTTCCGGGCACCATCCTTCTCCGAGACCCGGGTGCAGTCGAACCCGGTCTCCCTGGGCAATCCCATGCTGAAGCCGGAGCAACTGGAAAGCTATGAACTGGCGGTCAACTACCAGCCCACCTTTGACCTGACTCTGGACTTCAATGTCTTCCATTATCAATGGGATGATGTCATTCAATTCGTCGCGGACCCCGGCGCCGGCACCCGTACTGCCCAGAATGCCGGCGAACAGACGGGTTACGGGGCCGAATTTTCGCTGTCCTGGGATGTCACCGAGGCGTTGTCTCTGACCGGCAACCTGGCGCTGCAGAAATCCCAGGATCAGTTGACCGGCGAGGATGCCGGCAATGCTCCAGAGCATCAAAGTTATGTCCGGGCCGACTGGGATTTGCTGCCCGGTTGGAGCCTGGATGTGCAGGCCAACTGGGTGGCATCGCGCAATCGGGTGTTCGGCGACCCGCGCAGTGATATCGGAGACTATGTGATCACCGACCTGACCCTGCGCAATCGCCAGTGGGCGCCCAGGTTCGAGGTCGCCTTGCTGGTCAAGAACCTGTTCGACGAAAATGCGCGTGAGCCCAGTCTCGACGGGGACCCGCTACCCTCGATCCCCAGGGATTTGCCCTTGGCGGGCAGGGCCGCCTTCCTGGAAGTGCGCTATACGCCCACCGGCCACTGACGTGGCAACAAACCAAGGGAGCCCGGTAGGAACGACGTGAAATGTCTGACACGCTTTGCCCTGATATCGATCGCGCTGCTGGCTGCCGGCCAGACGCTGGCCCAACAGGTGGTGATCCTTTACCCCATGGTGCGCGAGCCCTATGCGCGGATCTACCGGGATACCCTCGCTGGTATCGAGCAGACCTATAAGGGAGACAGCCGGAGCCTGCCGGTACTGCCCGGGCACGAACTCGCCCCGGGACTGCTCACCAATGATGGCACCGGTGTCGCGGTTGCCCTGGGTAACGGCGCGGCGCGCGCCCTGAGCGAACTGAATCCCCTGATTCCGGTGATCACCGCGGCGACCGAGGATATCTCCTTCCGTATACATCATCGGTTGGAATACTACCCGGACCCGCCCATGTTGCTGGAGCAACTGCGCCGCTTTCAGCCCGGCGTCGAGCGCATAAAGTTGGTTGCGGCACCGGAGATCGGCGAATATGTCGACCTCGTGCGCGAAGCAATGACCGCTGCCGGGATCGGCTTGGACATATGCAGCGCCGAAGATCTCAAGACCGCCGCCGGCTGTTATCGGCAACTACTGGATCAGGCGTCTTCCTCGGATGCGATCTGGCTACTGCAGGGTGGCAGGTTGCTGGAACCGGCATTGCTGTCGTACATTCTCGATGTCGCCTGGCGGCGGCAACTCCCGGTATTCTCTTCCAATCCCTCTCACGCCGGGCGCGGTGCGCTGTTCGCACTCTACCCGGATAACGAAGCGGTCGGACGCCAGATCGGATCGCTGATCAACGAGTGTCTGCGCCAATGCGACGGCGAATCCCCGCAGGTCAGCTATCTGCGGGAGATGAAGGTGGTATTGAACGAGCGCACCAGCAGACGCCTGACATTGGATATCACGCCCGAGGCACGACAGGGCGTGGACCTCATCCTCTGAGACCGCCTGCCGTGTTACGTCTTCGCAATCTTCGCTTCCGGCAGCAGCTGGTGCTGCTGTTCGTGATCGGCGCGTTGCTGGTCACCCTGATCGGTTCGATTGCGGCGAGTCGGTTTGCCAGCAACCTGGTGGAGCAGGAGATGCGTCGCCAAGGGCTGAGCGTTACCCGCACCCTGGGCCAGAACGCCAAGCTGGCCATGCTCTACGAGAGTACCGAGGCGGCCGCGGACGCCGTGCAATCGGTGGCCGGCTTTCCGGACATCCAGGTACTGGAAATTCGTGCTGCCTCCGGAACCCTGCTCTACCGGGACGAAACCGGCCCGGTGGTCCCCGCGCCGGGGCCACTCGCGCCCGAGGGATATCTGGAGATGGATACAGCGGACAGCTGGCTGTTCCGCCTCGATGTCGTCGCCGAGCGGGCGGAGGACTGGAACCCGAGTCTGGAGAAGGGTCTGGCTCCCCAGGAGCCCGAGCGCCTCGGCCAGGTCACGGTAGCGCTCCACAAGCGCACCCAGCATGAACTCGCGCAGCGGATTCTGCTGGGCATCCTGGGCACATCCAGTCTCGCCGCCGGGTTGCTGTTGCTGTTTTTGATCCAGATATCGCGGCGCATCACTCGTCCCCTGGAAAGTCTCGCCCGCGTCATGGGACAGGCGGAACATGGCGACCTGGCGGTGCGGGCCGATCTCAAGGGTGGCCAGGCCGATATCCTGGAGATGCAGCACGCGTTCAATTCCATGATGAACGAGCTCGAGAGCCGTGATCAGGAATTACAGCGCGCGCGGGATGCAGCCGTGGAATCGGCGCGCCTCAAAGGCGAGTTTGCGGCCAACGTGACCCATGAGTTGCGTACGCCGATGAACGGCGTGCTCGGCTTGCTCGATCTGTTGCGTGACACCAGGCTCGGCGCTCGTCAGGTGGAATACCTGGATCTGGCGCGCAAGTCTGCCGAGGGTCTATTGAGTCTGATCGACAACATCCTCGATTTTTCCAAGAACGACAGCGGGGTGATCCGTATCACCACCGACGAGGTCATCTTCCGCGATCTGCTCGAGGAAATCATCAACCTGATCGGCACCCAGGCATTGTCGAAGGGAGTCGACATCGGTTATTTCATGGCCCCGGAAGTGCCTGCGGTACTCAGTCTGGATGCCGCCAAGCTCAAGCAGGTGTTGATCAATCTGCTGGGCAATGCCATCAAGTTCACCGAGGTGGGCGAGGTTTTTCTACGCGTCTCTCTGTCAGCTGATTCGGCAGCAAGGCTCAGGTTCGAGATTTCCGACACAGGGATCGGGATCGGCCCAAACCAGCGCAAGCGGATTTTCGAGCCCTTCACCCAGGCCGACGCCTCCTCCAGCAAGCGCTATCAGGGGACCGGGCTCGGCCTGACCATCTGTCGGCAACTGGTCGATATCATGGGTGGGACCATAGGCCTGGATACCGAAGTCGGGCGTGGTAGTTGCTTTTGGTTCGAGGTGCCCTTTGCGGCCCCTGCGCAGGCGCGCGCCCTGCAGACACCACGGGTCGAGCCGGCTTCCCTCCCGGTGCGGGCGGTCTGTGTGCTCGGCAGTGATCAGGGTTATGCCTTTATTGCCGACACCCTGCGCCGTGAGCAGCTGGGTTGTGTTCGTGCCCTGGACCTGCGATCCGTGCGCATTGCGCTGGAGCGGATTCAGGCCGGCGGCGAGCCGCCCTTGGCCATTGTTGACGACACCATCTATTTCAGTCATCGCGACGAATTCGACGATCTTGCGGCACTGGGCCGGGCGCGCGTCTGTGTGCTGCTGAACCCGTTCAGCAAACTGGAGATCGCCGCCGGCAAGGTGGTGCGAACCCTGGAAAAGCCCGTGTTGTTCGCGCCCCTGGCGAGGTTTGCGAGCGATCTGTCCGCGGCCGATGCGCGCCCCCCGGAACCCGAGGCCAGCGTGCGGGAACCGGTCTTCACCGCCGAGCTGCGGGTACTGCTGGTCGAAGACAACGCAGTCAACCAGCAGGTCGCCTTGGAAATGCTCTCGCGGCTCGGTGTCATGGCCGATCTCGCCGAGCACGGCGAGCAGGCGCTGGCCATGGCGACCCGGGCCGAGTACGACCTCATCATGATGGATTGCAACATGCCGGTGATGGATGGCTATGAGGCGACCCGGCGCATTCGCGCGCTGGAAGTCGATCGCCAGACGCCGATCATCGCCATGACCGCAACTACCGGTGAGGAAGAGCGGCAGCGGGCGCTGGAGGCCGGGTTCAGCGATTTCCTCTACAAGCCCGTCCGCCTGGAGGCGCTTAGCGTCATGGTTTCGCGCTGGGCGCAGGCGACCGCGCCAGACGTCGATGCCTCGCCTCCGCAGGTCCGGGAGCAGGCAGCTTACAGTCCCGCCGCCATGCAGGAGTTGCACGACAGCGTCGGCGACGTCACTTACCGGATGGTGGAGTCCTTCCTGGAGGATACCCCCGTCTACCTGGATTCGCTGAAATCCGCATTGTTGGAAAACGACGCCCGTCGCGTCTACGAGATCGCCCATGCATTGAAGGGCAGCGCCAGCACCTTCGGTGCTGCACCCTTTCTGGAGGTGGTCGCCGCGCTGGAGAACAAGGGCAAGGCGGAAGATCTGGCCGGCGGCGAGGCCTTGGCCAGCGCCTGTGGCGAGCGCTTCGCCGACCTGCGCAAGGAGCTCGAGCGCTATCAGTTCGCCGAGACCGGCCACCAGGACGGTTCGCCACGCAAACACCAGTTGTTGATCGCTGACGACGACCGCACGCTGAGGCTGGCGCTGCGCGGTACTTTCGAGGGCGAAGAGTTTGAGATTCTGGAGGCGGCCGACGGTGCCCAGGCGATCGCGCTCTGCGAACGGGCCATGCCCGACATCATTCTCATTGACGCCATGATGCCCGAGATCAACGGCTTCGACGCCTGCCAGCGCATTCGCCAGCTGCCCGGCGGCGGCGATTTACCGATCCTGGTAATCACCTCGCTGGACGACGAGGACGCCATCGTGCGCGCCTTTCGTTGCGGTGCCACGGACTACCTCACCAAACCCATTCATTTCACCGTGCTCAAGGAGCGGGTCGGGCGGCTGATCAAGGCCAACCGGGCCGAGGTGCGCGCCCGCACCCTGGCGTTCGCGGACTCGCTTACCGGCCTGCCCAACCGCGCCAGGCTCAACCAGGAACTGGGCTTCACGCTCAATCAGGCAAGCCTCAACGATGAGCGCGTAGCAGTACTGTTTCTCGATCTCGACAACTTCAAGAACGTCAACGACAGCCTCGGACACCAGGTTGGGGACCTCCTGCTCAAGGCTGTGGCCGACCGCCTGCGCCGCTGCCTGAGGCGCAGCGACTTCATTGCCCGGCTGGGCGGGGACGAGTTCACCGTGATCCTGCGGCGCGTCGAAAATGACGAGATCGTTTCCAACATCGCCCGCAACATTCTCGAAGCCCTGAATGAGCCCTTCGTCTTCATCCAGAAGCGCATGCTGGTATCGACCAGCATCGGCATCTCGATCTTCCCGGATCATGGCGAGGATGTCAGCTCCCTGCTCAAGCATGCCGATCTGGCCATGTTCAAGGCCAAGGAAACCAAGAACCGGTACTGTTTCTATACCCATGGCATGGAAGACGCGGTGTCCCGCAAGCTGCAGCTCCAGCAGGAGCTGCGCCACGCGCTCGACAACGATCATTTCGTGCTCTACCTGCAGCCCCAATACGACCTACGCGAGCGCCGGGCGGTAGCCGCCGAAGCCCTGGTCCGCTGGCGCCGCGAGGACGGCAAGATACTGACTGCGGGCAATTTCATACCGCTCGCCGAAGAGACTGGGTTGATCACCGAGCTGACCGATCTGGTGCTGGAGAAAGCCTGTGTGCAGATCCGGGCCTGGCTGGATCGGGGTTATCCGGTGAAGCTGGCGGTCAATCTCTCGGCGCGGGATTTCGCCATCCCCGGGAGGTTGTTCGCGCGGGTCGCGGACCTCACCCGCAAGTACGGCGTACCCACGCGGCTGCTGGAACTGGAAATCACCGAGAGCATGCTCATGGAGGATCCGGAGCGCAGCCGTGAGGAACTGCTGGAATTGAAAAACGCCGGCTTCAGCCTGTCCATCGATGATTTCGGCAGCGGCTATTCGTCCTTGTTCTACCTCAAGAACCTGCCGGTTGACGTGCTCAAGATCGACCGCGCCTTCGTCAAGGATCTGGAGGAAACCAGCAATCGCCGCGATATTCCGGTGATCACCGGAATCATCGCGCTGGCGCGCAGCCTAGGGCTGCACACGGTTGCCGAAGGCGTGGAGACCGAACCCCAGAAGAAAGTGATCGAGTCGCTGGGCTGTGAGCTGATTCAGGGCTACCTGATCAGCGAGCCACTGCCCGCGCTTGAGTTCGAGCGGCGTTTCCTGGCCGATTTCGCCACCGATTCTGCCAAGGTGCGGAGTTGAGAGCCCGGTAGCGTGTTCAATCGTCACTGCGCGGATGGGCCGTTCGCTCGGCAAGCGATATGGCCCGTCAGACCAGCCCGCGCGAGACGAGCGCCTCGGCCGCTGCTATCAGCGCCCGGTCGGGCGGGATGAAATCAATGTCGAGGCGCCGCCGCGCTTTGTCGGAACACAACTCATCCATATGGCCGACGCTGGGCAGTGCGGTGCGAATCTCTCCGTCGAATAGCGCGAGGAGCCGCAGGAGCCACGGCGGCGCAGCCCGGGTGGGCATCCTGCGGCGTGGGTAGGTGCTCTTCAGAACCTTTCCCCAATCGGTGAGCCACAGCGACCCAGAGGCGAGAATGAAGCGCTGACCCTGGGTGCGGTCGCGCTCCAGCGCGCGCACATGAGCGGCGGCGACATCGCGGACATCGACGATGGACAGGCCTAGGCGGGGCAGCATCGGGTCGCGACCGCGCAGGATCCGGCTCACCAGTTGCATTGAACTGCCGAACCGATCATCGAGGAGCGGGCCGAGGATGAGTGTGGGATTGAAGACCGTCAGCCGGAGCCCCTCGTGCGCAGCGATCTTCCAGGCGGTACGTTCGGCGATGACCTTGGAATGAGCGTAGGGCTGTGCCGGGAGCCCGGCAGCATCCGACCAGTCGTCTTCTGTGAAGATATGTCCGTCGCGGCGCCACGGCTGGACCACTGCAATGGCGGAGGACGTGAGGACCACCCGGTCGATGCCCGCTGCCTTGGCGGCGTAGAGCGCCCGCCGGGTGCCATCGACCGCCGGGCGGATCAGGTCGTCGGGACTCTTCGGCTGGGTGATCGGGCACGGCGACGCGGTATGGACCAGGGCAGAGGCGCCCGCCATCGCCTCTGCCCAACCCGCGTCACGGGTCAGATCCAGCGCTGCGAACTCCAGTCTACTGCTGGTATTGTCGTCCATATGCGGCAGTACCGCACGACGCACCTGTTCCGCCATCGCGGGATTGCGGACTGAGGCGCGGACGCTGTAGCCCGCTTGTATGAGCGCCAGCACGACGTGCTTGCCGAGAAACCCCGACGCGCCCGTCACGACCACCCGCATCGCTGATGACATCGTGCCCTCTGGCTTCCTTGGTGAAGATCGCCGCCATCGAGGTGCGATTCTAGCGCTGGTATCGATTCTGCGTTTGCTTTTTCGAGGGACCACCGGTCCCGGCCACACTCAGAACCAAGCGTCGCGCATCTCGAATGGCGCCGGGTTGGCGGTGCGGAGCACTTCCGCCTGCCAATGGATCTGCGGCAGTTCCCATTCAAGGTAGTACCGCGCGGTCTGGAGCTTGCCGCGGTAGAAGTTGCGGTCTTCCGGATGCGGGTCGCGCGCCAGGCCGGCCGCTGCGGCCAGCGCCTGCTTGAGCCATAGCCAAGCCGCCAGTACCCGGCCGTAAAGGTCGAGGTACTGGGTTGCATTGGCCATGCCCAGATCGACGTCCTCGGCTATCTTTTCCAGCACCGCGGTGGTGGTGGTATCGAGGATCTGCAGCGCCTCTTCCAGGGCTTCGCCGAAACCGGCGGTTTCGGCGCTCGCTGCGGCGGCGGCGATGTCGATGCGCGCGGCGGCCAGCAGGGCGCGATGCCCGGCGCCGCCGCGCATGCGGACCTTGCGCCCCAGCAGGTCGATACCGTGGATGGCTTCGGCGCCCTCGTGGATGGGGTTCAGGCGCTGGTCGCGATACAGCTGCTCGGCGCCGTATTCGCGCATATAGCCGGCGCCGCCGAGAATCTGGATGGCGTGGTCATTGCCGATGCAGCCGTATCTGGACGGCCAGGATTTGACGATCGGGGTGATCAGGTCGAGCAGCAATGCGGCCTGCTCGCGGCGCTCGGCATCCGGGGCGGTATGCTGGTCCTCGAACAGGCTGCTGGCGTAGAGGCACATGAACAGCCCGCCCTCCGCATAGGCCTTTTGGGCGAGCAGCATGCGGCGCACATCGGCGTGCTCCACCAGCATGACCTGCGGTGAGTTGGGGTCGCTGCAGGACGGCAGCCGGCCCTGGGGGCGGTTGCGGGCATAGTCCAGCGCCAGGTTGTAGCCCTGGTAGGCCAGTGCCGCGGCGCCCAGTCCGATACCGATGCGCGCCTCGTTCATCATCTGGAACATGTATCCCAACCCCTGGTGGGCTTCGCCGACCAGGTAGCCCGTGGCGCCGTCGCGTTCGCCAAAGTTGAGCACCGTATTGGTGGTGTTGCGATAGCCCATCTTGTGGTTGAGGCCGGCCACCGTGACGTCGTTGCGAACGCCCGGAGTGCCGTCTTCGCCGACCAGGTACTTGGGCACGATGAACAGCGAGATGCCCTTGACTCCGGCGGGCGCGCCGCGGATCTTGGCGAGCACCATGTGGATGATGTTGTCGGTGATGTTGTGATCGGCGCAGCTGATGAACATCTTCTGTCCAGACAGCCGGTAACTGCCGTCCGCCGCGGGCTCGGCGCTGACCTGGATATCGCCCAGGGCAGAACCCTGACCGGGCTCGGTCAATGCCATGGTGCCATTGGCGCGGCCGGACATCAGTAGCGGCAGGTAGCGGGCTTTCTGTTCTGCGGAGCCGAACGCGCGCAACAGGTTGATCACGCCGATGGTGATGAAGGGATAGGCGGCGGTGCTGACGTTGGCTGCGTTGATATAGGCCATCACCAATCGGAAGATGACCTCGGGAAGCTGTGCGCCGCCTTCCTCGACGGTCTCATGGGCGGCCAGGAAGCCGGCTTGGGCGAATGCTTCCCAAGCCGCCCGGGTTTCCGGAATGAGCCGCACGGTGTCGCCGTCGAGGGTGGGTTCGTTGGCATCGCCCTTGGCATTGTGGTCGGCGAAATACTTCTCTGCCACTGCTTTCGCCGTCGCCAGGGTGGCGTCGAACACCTCGCGGGAATGATCCGCGTACGCCGGGCGTTGCAGCAGTTCCTCGGTGTTCAAAGCCTCATAGAGCTGAAACGCGATGTCGCGCTCGTTGAGCAATGGGATCATGGGTGGCCGGTCTTCTTGTAGTGAAGTAAGGGATAAAGGCGCCGGCGGGCGGCGCCCGGCGTCAATAACTGTAGGATTTGAACTGGTCGCGCAGATCCTTCTTGCTGACCTTGCCGGTGGCCGTGTGGGGAATGAATTCCACGAACACGCAGTCCTCGGGAATCCACCAGTTGGCGATCTTGCCCTTGAGAAAGTCGAGGATGTCCTCCTTTTTCGGCTCCGCTCCCGGCCGCTTGACCACCAGCAGCAGCGGGCGCTCGGTCCATTTCGGGTGCGGCACGCCGATGACTGCGGCCTCCAGGACATCGGCGTGGCCCATGGCGGCATTTTCGATGTCGATGGAGCTGATCCATTCGCCGCCGGACTTGATCACGTCCTTGGTGCGGTCGGTGATCTGCATGTAGCCGTGGGAGTCGATGGTGGCGACATCCCCGGTATCGAACCAGCCGTCGGGAAGGTGGGCATCGGATTCTGCCATCCGGTAATAGCCGCTGCACACCCAGGGGCCGCGAACCTGCAACTGCCCCGAAGTCTTGCCGTCCCAGGGAAGCTCCTCCCCCTGGTCGTTCACGACGCGCATCTGGACACCGTAGATGAGGCGGCCCGCCTTGAGGCGATAGGCCATTTTTTCTTCGTCCGGGAGTTCTTCCATCCACGGAAGCAAAGTGTTCAGGGTGCCCAGCGGGCTCATTTCGGTCATCCCCCAGCCCACATGCATATAAACGCCGAGCTGGTCCATGGCACGCATCAGCGCCTCCGGGCAGGCGGCGCCGCCTACCACCACTCGCTTCAGGGAGGGCACGCTGCCGCCGCTTTCCCGCAAGTGATTGGCGAGCGCCAGCCACACCGTGGGTACACCCAACGCCAGATTGACGCCTTCGTCGTTGATCAGCTCCGCGAGGGTGGCGCCATCGCCCATCTTGGGCCCGGGAAACACCAGCCGGGCGCCGGCCGCCGCCGCGGAATAGACTACACCCCAGGCGTTGACGTGGAACATGGGCACCACTGGCATCACGGTGTCGCCGGCAGCCAGGCCGATGACATCCCGCTGCCCGGTAGCCAGGCAGTGCAGCACGGTGCTGCGGTGGGAATAGAGCACGCCCTTGGGGTGGCCCGTGGTTCCCGAGGTATAGCACAGGGAGGAAGCGCTGTTCTCGTCCAGCGCCGGCCATTGGTAATCCGCGGGCTGGTCGGCGAGCAACGCCTCATAGCAATGCACGTTCTTCAGCGTCGTCGCCGGCATGGCTGCCGGACTGGTCAGCACCACGAACCCCTTGACCGTTTCCAGTTGCTCCTGGAGTTGCTCCAACAGGGGCACGAAGGCGACATCGGTGAAGATCCACTGGTCCTCGGCGTGGTTGACGATATAGGAGATCTGCTCGGGAAACAGGCGCGGGTTGATGGTGTGGCAGACATGGCCGGAGCAGCTGATGCCGTAATACAGCTCGAAGTGCCGGTAGTCGTTCCAGGCCAGGGTGGCGACGCGGTCGCCCTCTTGAAGACCCAGCCCGGAGAGCAGGTTGGCGACCTTGCGCGCCCGGAGAAAGGCCTCGCCAAAGGTATATCTGTGGCGGGGGTTATCGGCGGATACCGAGACGATCTCGGTATCCGCAAACACCTGTTCTGCGTATTGCATGATCGAGGTGATGGTCAGCGGATCGCTCATCATCTGACCGAGCATGGAGGCCTCCGTCGAAGAATGGCTGGGATTCTGATGGGTAATGCGGAAAGTTTAGCACAGGGCCCGGGCGCGACCCTGGGCGCCGGCCCTGTCCGCGTCGCGGTCAGGCCTGTTCCGCGGGCGCTTCGCGGGCGAGGGCTTCGAGCAGTTCGAAATCCGGGATCAGCGCGGGTTCGCCGCCGATATCGACCAGCAGCGCGGCGCCTTTGGGCGGTGGTACCTCGCGGGCGCACAGGTCGCTGTCCGCGCCCAGCCGCAAGGGTCTGGGCGGATCCTGAATGGCGAGACCGTAATGGCTGCGCGGCGCGGTATCGCCCCGCATCTTGATCACCACCATGCGCCGGGCAGCGTCGCGGGGCGCGCCCGGGTCTCCGCCGATGGCCTCGTAGTCGAGCAACGGGATTTCCAGTTCCCGCCAGCGCGCCCAGCCGAGCAGCCAGTCGGCATGCGCGCCGTGCGCCGCCAGCGGGGGTTCCTCGACCACCTCGGCGATGGCGTTGAGCGGCACCAACAGCTGCAGGCGCCGGCCCGACAGCGTCAGCAGTGCGCACTCGACGGGCGCCTGGGGGGCCAGGTCCGGTTCCGCGTCTGTCATCGGGCTTCCGCCATGAGAGGGAGAGCAACATCATCCCGGTCGGCACGCTGCTGGCCGCCCGCCGCGGGCCGATGGCGGTGATTGAAACGCCGTGCCAGCGCTTGCAGCGAGCCGATGTAATCGGCGCCGCCACGGGCGATCACCGCCTCCGGCATGGCGCGGGCGACGCAGTCCGAGGGGTCCTGCACCCATACCTCCCCGCCCTGTTCGCGGATGTGCTGGCTGCCCAGTACGCCGTCATCCCCGAGACCGCCGAATACGATCATCCCGGCGCGCTCGCGATAGGTCAGTGCCAGGTTTTCCGCGAGCTGATCGATGTTGGGCCGATAGGGCTCCGGCCAGGCTCCGGAGAGAACGCGGAGTTCCGCTCCGGGACGCAGGCGCAATCGCCGTTCCGGGTGCACCAGGGCCAGAGACCCCTCCAGCAGGAAATCCGTTGCCGTGGCGATCCCTGCCCGCCAGTCGCTGTCGCGGCTGAGCCAGCGTTGCAACTGGTCCAGATGGCCGGGGTCGATGTGCTGTGCGTACAGCAGGGCCAGTCCCGCCGCTCTGGGGACGGCGGAGAGGAATTGTGCCACGGCCGCCGGGCCTCCCGTCGAGGCGGCCAGCAGCCATACGCGTTCGGCGCGTGCCGCACTGGTCAGGTCTCCCAGTGGCCGGCGGGCTGCGGTGATGCGTTGCCGCAGACTTTGCTTCCAGGATGCGAAGGCGGTGCGCGATCGGGCCAGGAAATCGGCCTCGATGTGCAGGTGGAAACACGCGGCGACCTCGCGTGCCGAGTCTTCGCGGCGCTCGATCTCGATCAGCAGGTCGATGTCGCGCCAGTCCGCCGCCGCCATGTCCTGGGGCCGGCTGGTGTCGAACAGCACCAGGTGGCCGAGTTCCTCCAGCGCGCGGCGCAGTGGCGCCCGGTCCCAGGGGCCGTCAGAGACCATGGCCACTTTCACGCTGCGAGGCTCCGGTCGGTGGCAGGCAGGTCTCGACCACTGCCAGCAGGTGTTCTTCCTGATAGGGTTTGCCGAGGTAGTGATCGACCCCCAGTTCCAGGGCCTTGTTGCGGTGCTTGTCGCCGCTGCGTGAGGTAATCATGACGATGGGCAGGGCGCGCAGGCGTTCCGAGGCGCGCACCTGGCGGGTGACCTCGAAACCATCCATGCGCGGCATCTCCACATCGAGCAGCATCAGGTCCGGGGTGAGCTCCTGGAGCAGTTGCATCGCCTCGACGCCATCGCGTGCGCTGAGCACCTTGTAGCCCTGGCGTTCGAGCAGGCGTCCCGTGGCCTTGCGCATGGTCACCGAGTCGTCGACCACCAGTACCACGGATCCCGAGGCTTCGATCTGGGGTTCCGGCGGTGACAGGGTCGCGCTGCCGTAACGCAGTGCCGACCAGGGCGCGACCCGATCGGTGATCAGGGCATTGAGGTCGAGGATGGGGACCACCTGGCCGTCGCCCAGCACAGTGGCGCCGGAAAGCCCCCGAACCTTTGCGAACTGTGGCCCCAGGGATTTCACCACCACCTCCTGGCTGGGTTCGAGGGCGTCGACCAGCACCGCGGTCGGCTCCGAGGTGCCCTTGGTGAGCACCAGCGCCGATTTGCCGGCGGCCAGCTCGGCGCCCGGCTCGGTACTGCCGATGAGGTCGCCGAGCCGGCACACCGTGAAACGCTCGCCGCGATAGCTGAAGCCGGTTTCCGCCTGGGTGCGGAGCTGCTCCAGTTCGGCGGCGTCCAGGCGCACCACCCCAGAGACATTGTTGACCAGGGTACCGTAGCGCTCGCGGCTGGCCTTCATCAGCAGGGCGCGGTTGACGGATACCGTGAAGGGCAGGCGGAGTGTGAACTCCGTCCCTTCTCCCTCCCGGGAGCGGGGGCTGACGCTACCGCCCAGTTGGCGCAGTTCGCTGTCGACCACGTCCATGCCGATGCCGCGCCCGGAAATCTGACTGACGGCGCTCGAGGTCGAAAATCCCGGGTGAAAGATCAGTTGGGTGAGGTCCTGCTCGCCGATGGCCGCATCCGGGTTGAGCAGACCCAGGCTCTCGGCCTTGCTGCGGATGGCTGCGAGATCCAGGCCACAGCCGTCGTCGGCGAGCTGGATCACCACGTCGCCGGCCTCCCGGGAGAAGGTGATGGATACCCTGCCGGTGTCGGGCTTGCCGGCGGCGCTGCGTCGCTCGGGCACTTCGATGCCGTGGTCGATGGCGTTGCGGATCAGGTGCTCCAGCGAGGGCACGATGCGCTCCAGCACCGAACGGTCCATTTCGCCTTCGATGTTGTGCAGTTCCAGTTCCACCGGTTTGCCCAGTTCGCTGGCGGTCTGGCGCACGATGCGCCGCAGGCGCGGCACGATCCGCGCAAAAGGCACCATTCGGGTCAGGGACAGATTTTCCTGCAGCTCGCGATTGATGCGGGCCTGTTGGATCAGCAGCGCCTCGGTCTCCCGAGCCTTGGTGAGCAGGGTGTCCTGCAGGTCGTGAAGATCGGAGGCGGATTCCTCCAGCGCCCGCGACAGCTGCTGCAGGGTCGAATATCGATCCATCTCCAGAGGGTCGAACTGATCTTCCGTGCCCTCGGAGATCAGTTGCTCGCGCCGAAACTGGATCTGCGCCTCGGTTTCCATGCCCAGGCGGCGTGCCTGATCGTGGAAACGGTCGACCGTGGTGTCCATTTCCTCCAACTGAAAGTGAAACTGCTGGAGCTGCTGTTCGATACGGCTGCGGCTGATGCTGGTCTCGTCGGCCAGATTGACCAGCTTGTCGAGAATCGACGCCGCGATCTTGACCACCTCGCGGGGTTGGCCCGCGCCGGTCAGGTCGCGTTCGGCTCCGCCCTCGCGCACCCTGCGCCGCCAGGGCGGCGTAACCCCGGAGCTGCGGAACAGTTCCCCGGCCGGCGGTGCCGATGGTGGCGCTGCCGGCCGGCTCTCCGCGGCCGGTGTTGGCACTGCTCGAGGTGGCGGTTCCACGGGCAGGGACATGGGCGCTGGTTCGGTCTGCGGCGTCGCCTGCCGGTCGCCGCGGGCGATCTGCTCGCGCTGTTGCTCGATACGGTCGTAGAAGGCCAGACAGGTGTCGAAGAAGTGCGCGTCCGCGGCCCCAGGCGCGGTCGCCAGGACCAGGGTTTCGAATTCATGGCACAGGCTCCCCAGTGCCGAGCAACCCGCCATTCGCGCGCTGCCCTTGAGGGTATGCAGTGCCCGCTTGAGATCCTCGGCGCGCTCCACGGGGGTATCGCCGTCCCGCCAGCGGGTGATCGACTGCTCGATCTGTTCGGCCAGCTCCGCGGCTTCTTCGAGGAAGATTGCCACCAGCTCGGCATCCGGGGCCTCGTCCAGGGTCTGGTCGGGGAGCGTCTCGCCGGTCTTCGGGTGGGGGGCTGGCGTCGCCGCCTGGCCCGCTGTGGGCCAGGGCTCATAATCCGCCCCCCGCGCCGCGGTATCCGGCGCGCGCTCCGGCTGCCAGCACAGGCGAAGACGGGCTTCGAGTTCGGCATCCAGCGGAGGTGGCGGCAGCGCGGCCGCCACGGCGTCGAGCATGGTGAGTAGTTGTTCGATGCCCCGGCTGAAGTCCGCTTGGTCTGTTGCGGCAGCCGGATCCGCGCCCAGGGCCCGGGCGCCGCTTTCGGCCAGTAGCCCGGCTGCGTCGGCCAGCGGTACCAACCCGCTTTCCGCAGCAGCGGTGGCCAGCCTGTCGAGTTCGCCGAGCAATGCCGGCAGCCGTTCGCGCCACTGGCCGGCGGGTGTCGCAGGCAGCCATTCGACCGCCGTCAGCAGAGCCTCCAGGCCTTCCGCCATCAGTGCCTGCAGAGGTTCGCGGGTGCGCGGGCCGGCGCGCAGCAGGCTGTCGCGCGCGTGCTCGAGCTGGAGGTTGCACGCATCCAGATCGACCTCCGTAGCTGTGCCGGCAACCAGGTCACGGCAGCCGCCGAGCACGCCGGCGATGGCCTCAAGCCCCTCCGGGTCGGGGCTATCGCCGCGCTCCGCGTAGCGCGTGGCCAGTGCTTCCAGGGTGCGCAGGGCGCGCGACAGCGGCCGATGTTGGAGGCGTTCACAGCAGCCGACCAGGGTATGAATGGCTCGCGCCACGCTTTCCGGCCGGGGCCCGGGAGCGGCATCGCGCCGGGCCGCCAGGAAGTGTTCCAGAATCTCCAGCTGCGCCACGGCTTCCTCGCGGAACTCTTCCGCAAGGGGTTCCCGCTCCGGCGCTACAGGAGTCGCCGGTGCAATTTCCGGGGCTGAACCGCCGGCGGCCAGGTGCTCCGCCCGTTCGATCAGCAGCTCGTCCTGGGCGCTGGGCCCGGGGGCGGCTCCGGCGGCGAATTCCTCGACCAGCTCCGGAAGCCTGGCGCGAGCGTCCGCGATCAGCGTGCCGGCCGCATCGGACCAGCCGAGATCGCCTTCGAGCACGCGGTTGAGCAGCTGCTCCACGGCCCAGCACAGCGCCGCGAGCTCGGTGGCGCCAACCATGCGGCCGCTGCCTTTGAGGGTATGGAATCCCCGGCGGATATCCCCCAGCGCCGCCGGCGGCGCCCCGGCGGTGCCCTGGGTTTCCAGGCCGCTCAGAAAAGCCAGTATCTCGCGGGCCTCCTCGATGAAGATGTCGCGAATTTCCGCGTCGACCTCTTGGTGTCCAGGGTTCGGGGCGATTACCGCCGTCGTCGGCGAGGCGTTGGGGGGCGGTGAAGCCGGCACCTGTGCCTCCGATGCCGCGGCGGCTTCAGCGCACAATCGCTGCACCCGCTGCTCGGCCTGGGCGAGCACGCGGTTGCCGGTTTCGGTTTCACCCTGGACGAGGAGATCCAGGTAATACTCGGCGGCGATCAGGCAGTCGGCCAGGGTATCCAATCGGGCCCAGGAAGGGCTGCCGGAGATTTCTCCGAGCCGCTCCAGATGGTCCCCACAGGCGGCGAACACGGCACTCAGACGTTGCTGTTCGATGACTTCCAGCGCGCGTTGGATCTGCCGGGCGCGCGTGATTGCTTCGGCCAGCCGGGAAGCGTCGTGAGGTGCTGAGGCATAATCGATGACCGCATCCTTGATCTCGTCGATCAGGCTGCGCACCGTGCCGATTACCGCGGCCGCCGCCGCATCGACCAGTGCCTCCCGGGAGCCCCTTTCGTCCTCGGGCTCCGCGCCCGTGGCGGTCCAGCTGTCGATCAGGCGTTCCAGGGTCTCGATCTCGTCCGCCCATCGCTCCCAGTCAGCGTTCGCCGGGGTGTTCGCGTCTTCTTCGAGCAGCGCCGCGGCGCGCCCGGCGGCGGCCGCCGCGCCGGGCAGGTCCGCCACCGTCAGGGTGTCGCGCAGGCGCCGCAATGGCGGTCGCAGCCTGGCCGCCCCCGCTGCCGGACTGTCGCCGGATTGTGCCCGTTCCTCGCCCAATCGGCGCAGTGCCTGGAGTTCGTCGCGCAGTTCACACTGCAGAGTCGCGCGCACTGTCTGGCCCCGCGCCGGCCACAGATTGTCGCTGCCGTCGACGTACAGCCCGGACTCGATGGCAAAGGTGTCGCGCAGTTCCCGGCCGGCGTCACCCGCATCCGCGGCGGCGTAGTACAACAGGTTCTTGAACAGCTCCCGGGACACCGGGGGTTGTTCGCTATCGCCTTGGTCGAGCTGGTCGCAGGCGCGCAGGTCGCGGTCGAGTTCCCAGAACAGCTGGCGCAGCGCGGGGCTGATCCGGGGCAGTTGGCCCAGGTGTGAGAGCACCTGGCCGCAGAGCTCCCAGAGCTGGCCGCGCCGGCTGCCGGCGAACAGCTCGCCCATGCGCTGCGCCACCTTGAGCATCAGTTCGTGCTCGCGGTCGGTCTGTTCTCCCTTGAGCAAACCCAGCAGGGCGTGCTGGTAGATCTGCCGCAGCTTGCGGCAGAGCGCGCCGAACTCGCTCTGGTCCCGGGTGGGCGGCAGGGCCAGGGAAGCGTTTTCGAAGGCTGTCAGGTCGGCGCTGAACAGGCCTCCCTCCGAAGCCAGGGGTTGGCGACACAGCGCGCGCAGGTCATTGAGCAGCGCGAGCAGCAGTGCCGGTTGCTCGCGGCGTTCGATGAGGCAGCGATCCAGGTAGCCGGGCAGTGCCGCGGCGGCGGCGGCGAGCGCCTCGCCGGCCTGCTCCCCACTGGTGATCTCGCCCCTGAGCAGGGCTTCCACGGTGGCTTCCATGGCCTCGATCAGGAGTGTGCCACCGGCGCTTTCGGCCAACTGCAGGGAGCCCGAGACCTGGTGCAGATAGGCTTGGCAGAATTGCAGTTGTTGGCGATCCGTGGGTGCGGAGAGATAGGCGGCAAGTGCTGCGGTGGCCTCTTCGAGGCTGATGGCCACCTCGTCGATCAGCCAGCGCAACCCCCAGGGCCCGGTTTCCGCGGCCATGTCATTTACCCTCCGGGTGGGGGCGCCGATAGGCGCTGATATCCGGATGGCGCTCCCGCACCAGGAATCCCGGCTGCCAATCGCTGCATTCGCCCGGACCCACCACCAGCAGACCGCCGGGCTTCAGACGCCGGGCGAGAAAGTTCAGGGCCTGGCGGCGGCGCCAGCGGCGGAAGTAGACCAGCAGATGCTGGCAGAAAATGATGTCCGCGCCTTCGCGAAAGAAGCCGCACCGCTGGTCGAGCAGGTTGTCGGCAACAAAACCGACATGGCGCCGTACTTCCGCGGTGAGCCGGAAACGGCTCGTGGCGATCGATTCCATGAAGCGCGTCAGGCGTTGCCGATCTGCAGTGCCCAGCGCGTTGAGTGGATAGACTCCGGTGCGGGCCTCGCGCAGTGCGCTGACGCTGATGTCCGTACCGATCACGGCAAATTCCGGGGCATGGCCCGCAGTCTCGAACCCCGCCAGCGCATCCAGGGCCAGTGAGTAGGCCTCTTCGCCGGTAGAGCAGCCCAGACTCCAGATATCGAGCCTTTCTCCGCCCTGCCTGGCTGCTCGCCGAGCGACCTGTTCGCGGATGAAGTCGTGGGATTCGCGGTGACGGAAAAAGCGCGTCTCCTTGATCACCAGACGGTCGAGCAGGTGCCGCCATTCGCCGACGCCGGAAGCCGGCTGCAGGAGGTGCTGGAGATAGGTTTCGAAATCCAGGCCCAGTTCGCCGAGTCGCCGTTCCAGTTCGCGGCGCACAAAGGGTTCCCGGTGGTCGTGGATGAGGATTCCGGTGCGCTGTTCGAAATGCTCGGCCCAGATCCGGTACTGGCCGTTCTCCAGGGCCGTCGCCGGCCGGGAGTCGGCGATGCCCAGGAGCCGCGGCTCGCTTGCGACCACCCCGGTGGTCGGGGTCGCCGGGGCGGCGGGCAAGGGCAGGTTACCGGCTTTCATCGGCGCGGATAATCCTGATCGAGGTCGAATTCGTCGAGGTCGATTTCGGCCAGCTCGGTGCTCAGGCGCTGTGGGGGGGCGGCCTCGATTTCGGGATGATGGACGTCGGGTTCCGCGGCGTCCGTGAACCAGTCGTCGACGGCGTCTTGCCGGTGATCCAGTCGCTCCATGAGGGCGCTGCTCTCGGCCAGCACCGCGGCGATGTGCGGTTGAGGGGTGCCGCGTTCCCGGCGCGGGGTGTCGCCCGGAGCGGCTGCGGCAGTCTCTCGGTCGTGCGTTGCCGGGTGCTCCGCGGGCGCGCGTCCGGAGCGTTCGATCCTGTGCGTTTCCGGGAGCTTGAACCCGGATACGGATTGGCGCAGCTCGGTGGCCATGTCGGTGAGTTCGCCAATCGAGGCGGTGGTGTCATTGGCCTGCTCGAGGGTGCGCGAGGTGATCTCCTGAATCACGTTCATGGTGTTGGAGATGTGGCTCGCCGTGCCGGACTGGTGGCGCGCAGCGGTGGAGATGTCCTGAATCAGTTCGGCGAGGTCGGTGGAGACGGTTTCGATCTGTCCCAGTGCCACTCCGGCATCCTGGCTCAGCGCGGCGCCGGCGACCACTTCGGCGGTGGTCTGTTCCATGGACGCCACTGCGGCCCCGGTGTCGGCCTGGATCGCCGCCACCAGAGTGGCGACCTGCTTGGCGGCATTTGCCGAGCGCTCGGCCAGCCGCTGCACTTCGTCGGCGACCACCGCAAAGCCGCGCCCGGCATCGCCCGCCATGGAGGCCTGAATGGCGGCGTTCAGCGCCAGCACATTGGTTTGATCGGCGATATCACCGATCAGCGAGACGATGTCGCCGATTTCCTGGGAGCTTTCGCCGAGCCGCTTGATGCGCTTGGCGGTTTCCTGAATCTGCTCCCGGATGCGGTCCATGCCGGCGATGGTGTTCTGGACGACGCCGGCGCCCTGGGTGGCGATCGACACCGAGCGCGCCGCCACCGCAGCGGATTCGGTGGCGTTGGCCGATACCTGGTCGATGGTGATCGCCATCTCGCTGATGGCCGCCGAGGCGCTGGTGATCTCGCGGGCCTGGCTCTCTGCGGCGTCGGAGAGTTCGAGGGCGGTGGTGCGGGCACGGCTCGAGGCAGCGGAGACGTCGGCGGAGGTCTCCTCGATGCGCGAAACCAGCTCGCGCAGTTGCTGGATGGCGTAGTTGATGGCATCGGCAATGGCGCCGGTGAAATCCTGGGTGACCGTGGCTTCGGCGGTCAGGTCGCCCTCCGCGAGACCTTCTATCTCGTCGAGCAGGCGCAGGATCGCGTCCTGGTTGGCCTGGTTGGCCTCCGCGGTCTTGCGCAGCCGACGGCGGCTGTCGGCGACCAGGATGAACGCCAGGGCGGCGAGCCCGGCGACCAGCAGACCGACGCCCAGGATCGCCAGGGCGGTGATGCTGAGACCGGGCAGGACCTGGGTCCCCGCACTGGTACCCAGGATGCGGATATGGTCGGCCAACGCCTTGGCCTGGGTGCTGAGCGCACTGTTGCCGGTGGCGATGGCCGCCGCCGCCGTTTGCCCCGTGATCACGTGTTCCGCCAGCTGTTCCAGGCGGTCGATCGCCTCCGCCAGCGCCCGATAGCGGTCTGCGGTCGCCGCCAGCTGGTAGCGAACGTCATTGTTACGGGCCGCGCTGAGATCGAGGTCGGGGGCTCCGTCGCGCAGCCCATCCAGGATCCGCGTGAAGCGTCGGTTGAATTCGCGGAGGGTCGAAAAAGCTGCCGCAGCCTGGGCCTCGGGGTCGAGCAGCGAAGTGACCGTGGCTTCGAGTTGTTCTGTCCAGGCCGCCAGTGAATAGGCAGCATCGATCTCGGTCGCCGAAGCCCGGGCATTGACCATGGTCTTGCCCAGGGCGGCGGTGGCTTCCTGCAGTGCGGGCAGAGTCTCCAGTGCCCGCGTCGCCGCCCGCTGAAAACCCTCGGCGGCTTGGCCGCGCACGGCTACCACGTCCACCTGGCGCTGCACTTCTCCCCAGTCGGACGCGAAGGCCGAGACTCGCTCCGGCGGCAACTGGTCGGCGAGGTCCGCGTCGATACTGGCCCAGATTTTGGCCATGCTGTCGCGCTGTTCGAGCATGAGGGTGTGTGCTTGCGGATCCCCGAGTGCCGCCAGGGATGCGCTGCGTGACAGATCGCCGGCCAGGGTCTGGACGTCGGCGGCCATTTGTGTGCTGGCGCGGTCGTATTCGGCATCCCGATACAGGGTGTAGAAGATGTAACCCAGGCCGATGGTGAGCGCGATCAGCACCACCACCAGCAACAGCACCGGTAGCCCCGTGGCGGCGCGCGCTTTGAGTGATTGAGGTTCCATGGTTCGGCGTGGGCTCCGGCGGCTCAGGTGGGGGCGGGATCGCGCAGGGCGACGTCGCGAAACAGCGGGTCCCGGAACAACAGGGCGGGCTGGAACAGCGGGACCACTCCCTGGCCGGGGTCGCAGAGCCCGCCGACGGCATAGCCGCGCAAGGGGCTCTCCGCGAGTTCTTCCGGCGCCACATAGGCGTCGTGGGGAAAGCGCCGCAGGCCCTCGACTCGGTCGACGATCAGTCCCGCGGAGAACTCCTCCGAAAAAATCACCAGGATGCGCTGTTGCTTGGAAGGGCTCTGCGCCCGGCCCAAAAATTGGGCGCCGTCGGCAACCGGCAGCAGTTTGCCGCGGACGTTGGCGATGCCGCGCATCCAGGGCTGGACCTGAGGAACCCGGGTCAGGGGCACCAGTGGCAGGATTTCCGCCAGCCAGGCCAGATCGATCAAGACCCTGGTGCCCGCCAACTGAAAGGCGATGAGGGTTTCGATCGGCGCCGGTTGGGCCTGCACCGGCAGGCCGGCCGAGCCCTGCGCGAAAGCTGCCGACAGGCTGCGCAGCAGGCGCAGGGGTTCCGGAGGCGATGGCGCACCGTTCACGATAGCGTCAATGGGTTACATTCTGAATCATGGCGAGCAGCTCCGCCTCCCGGACCGGCTTGGTGACATAGCCTCTGGCGCCTTGGCGCGCGCCCCAGATCCGGTCGACCTCCTGGTTCTTGTTGGAAACCAGGATCACCGGGATATGGCGAGTACCCGCCCCACGGTTGAGTTGTCGGGTGGCCTGAAAACCGTTCATGCCGGGCATGACGATATCCATCAGCACCAGGCTGGGCTGCTCGTCGCGGGCCGCGCGCAGTCCGGCTTCGCCATCCTCTGCCTGAATCACGCTGTATCCGTGTTGTACGAGGATTTCGGTCAGTTCCCGGGTGTCGGCCGGAGAATCGTCGATGATCAGTATCTTGCGCATGTTCTGGCTACCTGTTGGGCGCGCCCCGGGGGATCAGGCCTCGGGCAGAGTCTGTTCGGCGTCTGATGCGGCATCCGGGGACGCCGCGATCTGGGCGACCACGTCCAGGATCTCCTGGCGGCTGAAAGGCTTGGTCAGGTAGGCGTCGGCGCCGACGATGCGGCCGCGCGCCTTGTCGAACAGGCCATCCTTGCTCGACAGCATGACCACCGGGATGTGCTGGTAGCGGCGGTTGTTCTTGACCAGGGCGCAGGTCTGGTAGCCGTCGAGTCGGGGCATCATGATGTCCACGAAGATCAGGTCGGGCGGGTCGTCGGCGATCTTGGCGAGCGATTCGAAGCCGTCTACTGCGGTGGTGACCTGATAGCCCGCGCGGGAGAGCAGGGTTTCCGCAGTCCTGCGAATGGTATTGCTATCGTCGATCACCAGGATCTTCACCTTGAGGAACCCTTATGCCTGCTCAGTGGATTGGGCGAACCGTGCCCCTGCCGCGCCGCCGCTCCCGCGGTTTCGAGGCGGTTTGCGCAAGCGGTTTCTTATGTAACACATGCTCGGGGTATTATCCAGATTGGCTTTATCATTCCGTCAAGGCGCGCTGAATTTCGCGTGCTGGATCGCATTCTGCTTTGAGGTACCCGCCATCATGACAATCAGCCTGGGCGTGATCATGGACCCGATCGCCACCATCACTCCCAAGAAAGACACCACCCTGGTGCTGTTACTGGCCGCGCAGGCGCGCGGTTGGCAGCTGTGGTACATGGAACAGTGCGATCTGGCGCTGGAGGGCTCTGTGCCGGTGGCGCGACAGCGGCCCTTGCGCGTGCGGGATTCGCTCACCGACTGGTTCGAACTCGGCGAGCCGGTAGAGCGGTCGCTGGCCGAACTGGACACTGTGCTGATGCGCAAGGATCCCCCCTTCGACAGCGAATATATCTACAGTACCTACTTGCTCGAAGAGGCCGAGCAACTGGGGGTGCTGGTGGTCAATCGGCCGGCCAGCCTGCGCGACTGCAATGAGAAGCTTTTTGCCACCCAATTTCCGCAGTGCACACCGCCCCTGCTGGTGAGCCGCGACCCGGCGCGGCTGCGTGCCTTCTATCACCGCCACCGGGACGTCATCTTCAAGCCGCTCGACGGCATGGGTGGTATCGGCATTTTTCGCGCCCGTGATCCGGAGCCCAACCTGAGCGTGATCATCGAAACCCTGACCGGGCACGGCAGCACCACCATCATGGCGCAGCGTTACATTCCCGAGATCGTCGATGGCGACAAGCGCATCCTGGTGGTCGATGGCGAAGCCGTTCCGCACTGCCTGGCGCGGGTGCCTGAAGTGGGCGAGGTGCGCGGCAACCTGGCCGCCGGCGGCAATGGCATCGTGCGGCCGCTGTCGGAGCGCGATTGGTGGATCGTCGAACAGGTGACGCCGACCCTGCGCGAGCGCGGCCTGCTGTTCGTCGGCCTCGACGTGATCGGTGATTATCTGACCGAGATCAATGTCACCAGCCCGACCTGTGCGCGCGAGATCGATCGCGAGCGGGACACCGACATCGGCGGCCGGTTGATGGCCGCGATCGAGCGGCGCCTGTCTTGATGACCTCTGCGCCGCTGTTTCGGAAGACCTTCGAGAACCGGGACTCGGATCGATTGGGATTCGCGGCCCTACTGGCGCTCGCCGTCCACCTGATGCTGTTGTTCGGCATCGGCTTTTCCGCGATTTCCCGGCCGGAGGCGCCGGCTTCGCTGGCGGTGACCATCGCCGTCAATGTCGCCGATGAGGCCCCCGATGAGGCCGACTTTCTGGCCCAGAGCCATCAGCGGGGCGGCGGTCAGCATGCACAGCCGGCCGAACTCAGCAACGATCGCGAAGCGGACTTCAGCGATTCGAGGATCACGGAGGTGCGGCCGATAGCCGAGCCGGTACCCCTGCCGCCGCCAGCTCCGCAGGGGGTGGCCAGCGCTGTGGTGCTGGCCGACGCCGGTCCGCGCGTCCAGCGCCTGCCCCCTCCGGGAATGGACGCCAGCGCCAGCTTGCCGGAGGCCGCAGCGCCGGCTCCGCCCAGTGCGGAGGTCGCCAGTCTGCGCGCCAAGCTCGATCATCTGCGCCGCGACTACAGCCGGACGCCCAAGGTATTGCGCGTGACCTCGGTGAATGCCAAGGCAGCGGAAACCGCGGTCTATCTGGACTACTGGGAGAGCCTGGTGGAACAGGTCGGCAATCGCCATTACCCGGAGGAGGCGCGTCGCAAGCACATTTTCGGCAGTCTGCGGCTGGCGGTAACCCTGCTGCCGGACGGTCGTGTGGACGGGGTCGAGGTACTGGAGAGTTCCGGCTATCGGGTGCTCGACCAGGCGGCGATACGCACCATTCGCCTGGCCGCGCCCTTCGCGCCCTTTGCCGATGAGCTCGCCGCGTGGGACCGGCTGGAGATCATCCGTACCTGGCAGTTCACGCCCGGTAACCGGCTGTACACCAGCACCGATTAGCGACACCTCCAAGGTGCGGCAGCGTCCGACCCGGTCCGGGGGGGCAATCCGCGCGCGGTCCCGCAAACGGGCATCACAGCGGGGTGGTCCAGGGTGCATGTGGCGGGTGTTGGGCCTTGTTTTGTCCCCGCCGCGCCTCAATACTGAGCTGCATGGACAAATCTGACCAAGACAGCCAAGACAGCTTCATTTGCCTGGAGCACCATTTCCTCATTGCGATGCCCAGCTTGCGGGGATCCGAATTCGCCGACTCACTGATTTACCTCTGCAAGCACACCCCGGACGGCGCCATGGGCCTCAGGGTGAACCATTGCCTCGATGTCACCATGCGCGAGCTGTTCCTGCACCTGCAGCTGCCCAGCGATGGCGCGGCCGCCGACCGCCTGCTGCTCGCCGGCGGGCCGGTGCGCAGCGAATGGGGGTTCGTGCTACACCCCTGTTCCGGTCGCCGGTGGCAGTCGACTTTGGATGTCGCTCCGGGAGTGGCCCTCACTGCGTCCCGGGACATCATCGAGGCGCTGGCGACCGGTGACGACGCTCCGCAGCACAGCCTGGTGGCACTGGGTTATGCCGGTTGGGGGGCGGGACAGCTCGAGGAGGAGTTGCGCGACAATGTCTGGCTTACGGTGGCCGCGGAGGCGGATCTGCTGTTCGACGTGCCCCTGGAGGACCGCGCGCGGTTGGTGGCGGCGCAGATCGGCGTCGATCTCGCCAAGCTGAGCGATTGTGTCGGGCACGCCTGAGCGTCCGCGCGGGGCGCTGTGCTTTGATTTCGGAACCCGCCAGATCGGCGTCGCCTACGGGCAGACGCTTTCCCGGACCGCGCGGCCGGTGGCCGTGCTGCGGGCCCGCGACGGCCAGCCGCGATGGGAGGAGGTGACGCTGTTGATCGCCGAGTGGTGCCCCGCGCTGCTGGTGGTTGGGCTGCCCCTCAACATGGATGGCAGCGAGAGTGATTTCTGCCGCCGCGCGCGCAAGTTTGCCCGTCGTCTGGAGGCGCGCACCGGTAGGCCGGCGACCATGGTCGACGAACGGTTGTCGACGGTCACTGCCAAGTGCGAGGCCGGGCCGCCCCGGGACTACCGCCGCCATCCGGTGGACGGCAGGGCAGCGGCGCTGATTCTCGAGACCTGGTTGTCCGAGCCGGAATCAGGTGTCGATCCCTGACCCCTGACCCCTGACCCCTGACCCCTGACCCACTCAGCGCTGGAACAGCCGCGTGCGCTCGGCATTCTCATCTTCCTTGAGGAACAGATCGTCCGCGGCGTTGGAGAGATAGCCGGGGTCGGTCTCCGATTGCAGCTTGATCATGAGGCGGAGGTCGTTCTTCGAATCGGCCGCCGCCAGGGCGTCCTCGTAGTTGACCACGCCGTCGTTGTAGAGCCGGAACAGTGCCTGGTCGAAGGTCTGCATGCCCAGCTCGGCGGAGCGGGTCATCAGCTCCTTGAGCTTGTGTACCTCGCCCTTGCGGATCAGGTCGGATGCCAACGGGGTGTTGATCAGAATCTCGATTGCCGCCCGCCGGCCCGTGCCGTCGGCGGTGGCAATCAGCTGCTGGGCGATCATCGCGCGCAGGTTCAGGGAGAGATCCATCCACAGCTGCGGGTGGCGTTCGGCCGGAAAGAAGTGCTGGATGCGGTCGAGGGCCTGGTTGGCGTTGTTGGCGTGCAATGTGGTCAGCACCAGATGGCCGGTCTCGGCGAAGGTGATGGCGTGTTCCATGGTCTCCCGGGTGCGGATCTCGCCGATCAGGATGACGTCCGGGGCCTGCCGGAGGGTGTTCTTCAGGGCCACTTCGTAGGAGTCGGTATCGATGCCCACCTCGCGCTGGGTGATGATGCAGCCCTCGTGCTGGTGTACGAATTCGATCGGATCCTCGATCGAAATGATGTGGCCATGGCTGTTGCGGTTGCGGTGTCCGACCATGGCAGCGAGGGAGGTGGACTTGCCGGTCCCGGTGGCGCCCACGAAGAAGATGATGCCGCGCTTGGTCATCACCAGTTCGTTGAGAATGGGGGGCAGCAGCAGTTCCTCGGCCGTCGGTATCTGGGTTTCGATGCGCCGCAGGACCATGCCCGCGTCGTTGCGCTGGTAGAAGGCGCTGACCCGGAAGCGCGCAGCGCCGACCCGCTCGGAACTGATCGCGAAGTTGAGCTCGTGATGACGGCGGAATTCCTGGCGCTGTTGTTCGTCCATGATGCCTTCCACCAGTGCCAGGGCCTGATTCGCCGACAGCGGAACCTTGCCTACCGGCATGATCTGGCCGTTGATCTTCAGGCTGGGGGGAACGCCGCGGGTGACGAAGAGGTCGGACGCCTTCTTGTCCACCATGAGGTTCAGCAGGGTATCGAAGTCCATCTTGTCTTCCTCCCTCGTCGGGGGTCTGATGACCAGTGCGCTCCGGCGGGCTGCCGCGCAGTGGGGCGCGGGTTAGGTGAAATCCTCGGGAATCTTGGCCTTCTCGCGCGCCGCCTCCTTGGTGATGATCTTCTGCTGGACCAGCCGGCGCAGGCATTGGTCCATGGTCTGCATGCCGTGGTTGGCCCCGGTCTGAATCGCCGAGTACATCTGTGCCACCTTGTCCTCGCGGATCAGGTTGCGGATCGCCGCGGTGCCGATCATCACTTCGTTGGCTGCGATCCGACCGCCGCCGATCCGCTTGATCAGGGTCTGGGAAATGACCGCCTGCAGGGACTCGGAGAGCATGGAGCGCACCATGGCCTTCTCGGCTGCGGGAAACACGTCGACCACCCGGTCGATGGTCTTGGCCGCCGAGGTGGTATGCAGGGTGCCGAATACCAGGTGCCCGGTTTCCGCGGCGGTGAGCGCCAGGCGGATGGTCTCCAGGTCACGCATCTCGCCTACCAGGATGATGTCCGGGTCCTCCCGCAATGCCGAGCGCAGGGCCTCGTTGAAGCCGTGGGTATCCTTGTGCACCTCGCGCTGATTGACCAGGCACTTCTTGCTCTCGTGCACGAATTCGATGGGATCTTCGATGGTGAGAATATGCTGGTAGCGGTTCTCGTTGACGTAATCGATCATTGCCGCCAAGGTGGTGCTCTTGCCGGAACCCGTGGGCCCGGTCACCAGCACCAGGCCGCGTGGATACATGGAGACATCGCGAAAAATCTGCCCGAAGCCGAGATCTTCTAGCGTCAGCACGCGTGAGGGGATGGTGCGGAATACCCCGCCGGCACCGCGGTTCTGGTTGAAGGCGTTGACCCGAAAGCGCGCCACCCCCGGCACCTCGAACGAGAAGTCGGTTTCCAGGAACTCCTCGTAGTCGCGCCGCTGCTTGTCGTTCATAATTTCATAGATGAGCGCGTGGACCTGCTTGTGCTCCATGGGCGGCAGATTGATGCGGCGGACGTCGCCATCGATGCGGATCATCGGCGGCAGCCCCGCCGACAGGTGCAGGTCGGAGGCTCCTTGCTTGACGCTGAACGCCAGTAGTTCTGTGATATCCATTTTCAGTCCTGTGGTTTCCCGGCCCAGCCGTTACCGAGGGGCTGGGTGGCCCAGTATATGAGCAAAATCGCGGCAAACATAAGCGGTGTGCGCGCTGAAATCCAGCGCGCGGCAGCGGCCGCGGGCCGAAATGCCAACGACATCATGTTACTGGCGGTCAGCAAGGGGCAGCCGGTGGATGCGGTGGCCGAGGCCCGGGATGCCGGGTTGCGCGATTTCGGCGAGAGCTACCTGCAGGAAGCACTGGGCAAGATTGCAGCGCTGTGCGAAGAGCCGCTGTGCTGGCATTTCCTGGGCCCGGTGCAGTCCAACAAGACCCGTGGGATCGCCGAGCACTTCAGTTGGTTGCACAGCCTTGACCGTCTGGCCATCGCCGAACGGCTGTCCCGCCAGCGCCCCGCCGATCGGCCGCCGCTGCAGGTCTGTCTGCAGGTCAATGTCGATGGCGAGGCGAGCAAATCCGGGGTTGCTCCAGAGGCACTGAAGGATCTGGCGCTGGCGGTGTCGGTGCTGCCGCGCCTGCGGTTGCGCGGGTTGATGGCCATTCCCCGCCCGCGCAGCGGCCAGCCGGCACAGCGCCGCCCGTTTCGCGAGCTCGCCGCCCTGCTGGCGGATCTGCGTCGGGCGTCGCCCCGTCTGGCCGGATTGGATACACTGTCGATGGGCATGTCCGCGGACCTGGAGGCCGCGGTACTGGAGGGGTCTACCCTGGTTCGTGTCGGGGCGGCGATCTTCGGGCCGCGTCTGTAGAGTTCGCGCCGGGAGCTGGGGTGCACTACGGAAAACTGACTTTCATCGGTGGCGGCAACATGGCCGCCAGCCTGATCGGTGGGCTGATCGCACAGGGCTATCCGGCCGCGCGAATCACCGCCTGCGATCCTTCCGCGGAGGCTCGCCAGCGGCTGCTGGCGGAGTTTGGTATCCAGACCTCCGACGACAATGCACGCTCGGCGGCGGCCGCGGAGATCCTGGTGCTGGCGGTCAAGCCGCAGGCCATGGCCGACGTGGCGCGCGGCTTGGTGCCGGCGCTCGGGCAGCGGCCGCTGGTCATCTCGATCGCCGCCGGAATTCCGCTGGCGGCGCTCAACCGTTGGTTGGGTGGGGGTGTTCCCCTGGTGCGATGCATGCCCAACACCCCGGCGCTGGTGCGCGCCGGCATTACCGGTCTGTACGCGGACCCCGGGGTTGACCCGGCCCAGCGTCAGGTCGCCGAGCGGATCCTGGCTGCGGCGGGAGCGACCCTCTGGGTCGCGGAGGAGGCGGACCTCGATGCGGTCACCGCCGTTTCCGGCAGTGGTCCGGCGTACTTCTTTCTGGTGATGGAGGTGATGATGGCGGCGGCGGAACGCCTGGGTCTGCAGCCCGAGGTGGCGCGTGAGTTGACCCTGCATACTGCCCTGGGTGCAGCGCGCATGACCATAGAGAGCGACGTCGGCGTCGCCGAGTTGCGCCGGCGGGTCACCTCGCCCGGCGGCACCACGGAGGCGGCGATCCGGGTGCTCGAGTCCGGCGAGCTGGAGCGCCTCTTCGCCGCGGCGATTTTCGCCGCCCGCGACCGCGCCGCGGAAATGGGCGCGGCCCTGGGCGGGCCGACGCCGTGATGACGCTGCTGCAATTGGCGGTGTACGGGATCCAGTTCGGGTTCGGCCTGCTGGTATTTCTGTTTCTGTTGCGCTTCCTGCTCCAGCTGGCCCGGGCGCACTTCCATAACCCGATCTCGCAAACCATCTACCGGGCCACCCGGGTTCCGGTCGAGGCGCTCGCCAGGGTGGCGCCCTCCATGGGCCGTTTCAATACCGCGAGCCTGTTATTGGCCCTGTGCTGTGAATGGCTCGCCATCGCCGCCACCCTGACGCTGGCCGGGGTAGAGTTGCCGGGGGTGCGTCTGCTGATCTGGGGCGCGCTGGGTGCCGCGGCCCTGGTGGTCAATTTTTACTTCTACGGCATTTTCGTGCTGGTCATTCTCAGCTGGATCGCGCCCCACACCGGCCATCCGGCGGCGGCCCTCCTGGCCCAGTTGGTGGAGCCGGTGATGGCGCCGGCTCGCCGCCTGCTGCCGCCGCTCGGCGGTCTCGATCTCTCGCCCATGCTGGTGCTGTTCGCGCTCGGGGGGCTGCGCATTCTGCTGCGCAATCTGGCCGTCGGTAGCGGACTGATCGGCGGCGCGGTGCCGGGCCTTTGAACGATCCCGACGACGCCGCTCCGTACCGCTGGCGCGGCGACGCCCTGGTGTTGCACTGCCGGGTGCAGACTAATGCCCGACACGACGGCTTTGCCGGTCTGCGCGGCGCGCGCTTGAAGCTCTGTCTGGCGGCGCCGCCGGTTGAAGGCAAGGCCAATGCGCGGGCTATCGCCTTCCTGGCGAAGGCTTTCCGAGTGCCCAGATCGCGCGTCCAGCTGGTGCGCGGTGCCGGCAGCAGCGACAAGGTCTTCGTGATCTCGGCGCCTGCGGTCATGCCCGACGCAGTGGCCGCGGCCGGGTGCTGAAACGGACGGCTTGCCCAGGCGAGGCCAGCTCTTTAGACTCTCGCCGGTCAAAGAGTCCAGTTTCCATGCCAGACAGCTTTCCACCGGGTTCCGCCGGTCTGGTCGTCCCCGAAGTCCACCGTTTCGATTCGCCTCTCGAGCTCAGCTGCGGCCGTTCCCTGCCGGCGTTCGAGTTGGTGGTGGAGACCTATGGCGAGCTCAATGCGGCGCGCAGCAACGCCGTGTTGATCTGCCATGCGCTCAGCGGCCATCACCACGCGGCGGGCTTTCATGGTTCCGAGGACGCCCGGCCCGGGTGGTGGGACCACTATATCGGTCCCGGTAAGCCGATCGACACCGAGACTTTCTATGTGGTGTGTCTCAATAATATCGGCGGCTGCCACGGCAGCACTGGGCCGCGGAGCCTGAACCCGGAAACCGGCAGGCCCTGGGGCAAGCATTTTCCGCCGCTGCGGGTTCGTGACTGGGTGAAGTCTCAGGCATTGCTCGCCGATCGCCTGGGTATCGAGCAGTGGGCCGCGGTGGTCGGCGGCAGCCTGGGCGGCATGAACGCCATGCGCTGGGCGGTGGAGCACCCGGAGCGGGTGCGCCATTGCCTGGTGATCGCCTCGGCGATGAAGTTGACCGCGCAGAATATTGCTTTCAACGAGATTGCCCGGCGCGCGATCCGCTCGGATCCGGATTTCCGCGACGGCGATTTCGCCGAGCAGGGGGTGGTGCCCCGCAATGGCCTGGCACTGGCGCGCATGGTTGGGCATGTCACCTATCTGTCCGATGCACTGATGGGGCTGCGCTTCGGGCGCGAACTGCGTTCCGGCTCGCTGCAGCGCGGCTTCGAGGCGCCGGTGCAGTTCGCGGTAGAGAGCTACCTGCACCACCAGGGCGAAAAGTTCGCGGAAGACTTTGACGCCAACACCTACATCCTGATTACCAAGATGTTGGATTACTTCGATTTCGCCCGAGACTATGGCGATGATCCGGTGCGCGCCTTTTCCCGCGCCCAGGCCCGCTTCCTGGTGGTCGCCTTTTCCAGCGACTGGCGGTTCGCACCGGAGCGATCCCGGGAGATCGTCCGGGCGCTGGTGGCAGCCAATCGAGACGTCAGCCATGCCTGTATCGAATCGGATATGGGGCATGATGCCTTTCTCTTGCCCAATTCCCGTTATGAGGCCTTGTTCCGCGCCTATATGGGACGGGTGGCGGGGACTTGCTGATGCTGCGCGTTGACTTGGCTATCGTGCAGTGCTGGGTCAGGCCGGGGAGCCGGGTGCTGGACCTGGGCTGTGGCGACGGCACCCTGCTCGAGGTGCTGCGCGACAGTCGTGATATCGAGGGTTATGGCATCGAGATCGACGCCGAAAAAATCACCCAGTGCGTCGGGCGTGGCATCAATGTCATCGAGGCGGATGTCGACCACGGGTTGGCGGATTTCCCCGACAAGAGTTTCGATACCGTATTGATGACCAACTCGCTGCAGGTGTTGCGCCGCCCGGATCGCGTCATCGCGGAAATGTTGCGGATCGGCGAAGAGTGTGTGGTTACTTTCCCGAATTTCGGCAACATCCGCACCCGGCTGTCACTGGCCGCTGGTGGCCGGATGCCGGTCACCCGGCAGCTGCCCTACCAGTGGTACGATACCCCTAACATCCATTTTTGCACGGTACGGGATTTCGAGGAGCTGTGCCGCCAGCAGCAGATACGGGTGCTGGACCGGGAGTTCGTCGCTGAACAATTCCCCGACCGCCTGATCAAAGCAACATGGCCCAATCTGTTTTGTGCCACCGCAATCTACCACCTGGCGAAATAGGTGGCATACGAGAGGAGACGTGCGATGAACAACAAAGCGAGCTGGTCCTGTCTCGGATTGCTGATCGCCGTGCTGATGAATGCGGCCTGGGCCGACGGCCGGCCGTTCCGGGAATTCGGCGACTACCGTGTCTATTACAGCGCATTCAACAGCGCTTTCATCGACCCCGAAATTGCCGCAGTGTACGAGATCGTGCGCGGGCGCGACCGTGGTCTGATCAATATCGCCGTCGTGCCCACGGGCACCATTGGAGGCCGACCGGCCCAGGTCAGCGGCCATGTCTCCAATATTTTCGCGCAGCGTCAAAAGCTCGACTTCTTCGAGGTGCGGGAGGGTGATGCGGTCTACTATCTGGCGCCGTTCCGTTTCGAACACGAGGATTCCCTGACTTTCAATGTGACCGTCAAACCGGCGCCCGACCTGCCCTCCTACACGCTCTCGTTTCAGAAAACCTTCTATCGTGATCGCTGATCCGCCGTGTCCGAAGTGGTGCTGGCCAGTGGCAATCCGGGCAAGTTGGCGGAATTTCGCGCGCTGCTGGCTGAGCGCGGCCTCCAGGTGCTGCCCGTGCGGCAGTTCGCTGACGCAAGCCCGGAAGAGACGGGCGCCAGCTTCCAGGCCAATGCGCTGATCAAGGCGCGCCATGCTGCAAGTGCCAGCGGCCGCGCCGCGCTCGCCGACGATTCCGGTCTGGAGGTCGATTTTCTCGACGGCGCCCCCGGGGTTCATTCCGCGCGCTTCGCCGGGCCGAACGCGGAGGACGCCGACAACAATGCGCTTCTGCTGCGCCGCTTGGCGGGTGTCCCCGAAGGTTTGCGCGGCGCGCGTTTCCGCTGTGTGCTGGTGTATCTGCGTTCGCCGGAGGATGCCGACCCGCTGATCTGTGAAGGCGTGTGGCCCGGTCGTATCCTGGAACAGCCCCGCGGCGACGGCGGATTCGGTTACGACCCCTTGTTTCTGGTGCCGGAGCTGGATTGCAGCGCAGCGCAACTATCGGCCGCGCAAAAGAACGTGCTCAGTCACCGGGGGCAGGCGCTGCGGGCGTTGCTCGCCAGGCTCGGCGGGGAGTGAAAGACAGTCCCTTGCCCCTGCCCCCGCTGTCGCTGTACGTCCACATCCCCTGGTGTGTGCGCAAGTGCCCCTATTGTGATTTCAACTCCCACACGGCCGCTCAAGCATTGCCCGAAGCGGCCTATGTGGCTGCGCTGCGCGCCGACCTGGAGCGCGAGCTGCGATGGGCGCAGGGTCGCCCGCTGCAGAGCCTGTTCTTCGGGGGTGGCACGCCGAGCCTGTTTTCCGCGCGAGCCATCGGCGAGGTGCTGGACGCCGCCGCGCGGGATATCGGCTTCGCGGAAAATGTGGAGATCACCCTGGAGGCCAATCCGGGTACCGCCGAGATGGCGCGCTTTCGCGACTACCGGGCAGCCGGCGTCAACCGGCTGTCGATCGGCGTTCAGTCCTTTGCCGAGCGGTCCCTGGCAGCGCTGGGCCGCATCCATAGCGGCGCCGAGGCGATCAAGGCGGTGGAGATGGCGCGCAAGGCCGGGTTCGAACGCCTTAACCTGGATTTGATGCACGGCTTGCCCGGGCAGACTGAGGCGGAGGCAGTTGCCGACCTCGAGCAGGCCATCACCCTGGATCCCGGGCATATCTCCTGGTATCAGCTCACCATCGAACCCAATACCGAGTTCTATCGCCGCCGCCCTGTATTGCCTGCCGAGCCGGTGATCGACGCCATTGGCGAAGCGGGTGCGGCGCTGCTGAGTGCCAAGGGTTATGCCCAGTACGAGGTATCGGCCTACGCCCGGCCCGGCCGAGCGAGCCGTCACAATCGCAATTACTGGGAATTCGGGGATTACATCGGCATCGGCGCCGGCGCTCACGGCAAGCTGACCGATTCCGGGTCGCACCGGATTCTGCGCACGCGCAAGATCCGCCAACCGCGCGGTTACCTGGCATCGGCGGATCCCTGTGCGGCGAGTTCGGCCATCGCCGCCGCCGAGTTGCCGCTCGAGTTTCTGATGAATGCGCTGCGCCTCAACGCCGGGGTGCCGGTTCCCTACTTTTCCCAGCGCACCGGTCTGGCTTGCGAAGTTCTGGAACGGCCCTGGGCGGTGCTGGCGGACCGCGGCCTGCTCGAGCCCCTGGCGGGTGGCAGGATGAAAGCCACGCCTCTCGGCCACAGATTCCTGGATACAGTGTTGGCGTGCTGGCCCGACGGCGGGCGCCTGACCGTCGAGCAGGGGTAATATGCTTCCGGGCGCCATGGGCCAGATCTCGTCATGACCTTTCTCGAGCAATTGCTGCTGGTGCTGGTCGCCTCGCTGTTCTGCACCCTGGCTTTCCGGCGCCTGCGGCTGCCGCCGGTGGTGGCCTACCTGGTCGCAGGTGCGGTGATCGGGCCGCATTTTCTGGGCTGGGTGAGCTCTCCCGGCGACTTCGCGCCCGTCGCCGAGTTCGGGGTTGCCTTTCTGCTGTTTTCGATTGGCCTGGAATTTTCCCTGCCGAAGCTCTGGCAGTTGCGCTTTGCGGTGTTCGGCGTGGGGTCGCTGCAGATGCTGACCTGCGGCCTGGTGTTCGGCGGAGCGATCTATCTCTGGGGTGCGAGCCCGGTGGCGGCCTGGCTGTTTGCCGTGGCGCTGGCGTTTTCGTCGACTGCCCTGGTATCGCGGGAGCTCAACGAATTGCGCCAGTTCCAGGCCGGGTACGCGCAGACCGCGCTGGGGGTGCTGCTGTTTCAGGACCTGGTCGCGGTGGTTTTTCTGGCACTGATCCCGGTGCTGGGCGATATCGGCGCCGACGCCTTTGCGCTACTGCTGGCCACCGCAGTCCTGAAAGGGGTGCTGCTGTTCGCGCTGTTGATGGCGGTGGGCAAATGGGTGTTGCCGCGCATCTATCGCGACGTGGCCCGCGTCGGCGCCGACGAGGTCTTTGTGCTGGCCACCCTGGTGATCGCTCTGGCGGCGGCGTCGCTGACCCATGCGCTTGGCCTGTCGATGGCGCTGGGTGGCTTCGTGATCGGCATGATGCTTGCCGATACTCCGTTCAAGTACCAGGTGATCAGCGACATCCGTCCGTTTCGGGACATCCTGCTGGGACTGTTCTTCGTCACCGTAGGCATGAATGTGGAGCTCGAGCTACTCGCCGACCACTGGCTGCGCCTGTTGTTGTTCACTGCGGCCCTGATTGCGGTCAAGGGCATCGCCGTGGCCGGCTTGGTGCGCCTGCTGGGGGTCGGCGGTGCGGTGGATGCCGGGCGCGTCGGCCTGGTACTGGCCCAGGCCGGAGAATTCGGTCTGGCGTTGATCACTCTGGCGTTGCTCAACGAATTGGTGCCATCCGATCAGGGATCCTTCGTGATCATGATCCTGGTGTTCAGCATGATGTTGAGCCCGGTGCTGATCCGCAACAATGGTGCCTTGGTACACCGGTTACTGGGTCGCCTGGGCGCGGTGGCCGCCAACGGGGGCAGCGGTCAGCCGCCGTCGCTGCCGCGTGGCGACCACGTGGTGATCGGCGGTTTCGGCCGGGTCGGGGAAACCCTGGCGCAGTTGCTGGAGCTCAACGGAATTCCCTATGTCGGTATCGATCGCGATATCGAGCAAGTTCACGCCAAGCGCAGTGCTGGCTACAACGTCGTTTTCGGCGACTGTGCGCGCTGGGAAATCCTGGCAAGCTGTCACATTGATAGCGCGCGCCTGGCGGTCCTTACCTTCTCGTCCCGCGAGATTGCCGCGGCCACGGTCGCGGGAATTCGCGGTCGCGGCATAGATACGCTGATCATTGCCCGGTGCAAGGAGACCGAGGGCGTCGAGGAATTGATCACCATGGGCGCCGACCACGTGGTCCCCGAAATGCTGGAAGCGAGCCTGCTGATCGCCGCCCAGGCGTTGGAGTCGCTCGGGGTTCCGTCGTCGCTTGCCCGCGAACAGCTCAATGCCGCGCGTCACGGGCATGGGGCGCGGCGGGCCGGGCCCGGCTGCGCCGACGCCGGCGGGTGACATAGAATTGACACAGATGCAGGGAGAAAATGGGCGGTATCTTGCAGGATGGCGCCCGGACAGGCGATGACCCGACCAGCACCGAATCCATCAGACGCCGGCGCGCCGGCAAGCGCGGGCGGAACCGAAGAAACGCACCGCGCCGAACTCTATATCAACCGCCACCTGAGCCTGATGCAGTTCAATCTGCGGGTGCTCGAACAGGCCCTGAACGAGGGTTATCCGCTCCTCGAGCGGCTGCAGTTTCTGCTGATCTTCAGCTCCAACCTCGACGAGTTCTACGAGATTCGTGTCGCCTGGTTGAAACGGCAGATCAGCTTTGCGCGCGAAGTGCTGGCCGACGGCCTGCAGCCTCAAGAGGTGCTGCGCGAGCTGTGTGGGCTGTGCCATGCCGCCATCGAGCGCCAGTACCGGATCCTCAACGAAACCCTGCTCCCGGCGCTGGAGCGGGAGCGGATTCGATTCCTGGCCCGGGATACCTGGAGTCCCGAGATCGATCAGTGGGCGCAGGAGCACCTGCGTGAGCAGGTGCTGCCGGTGATCAGTCCCATTGGTCTGGATCCCGCTCATCCGTTTCCCCGGCTGGTCAACAAAAGCCTGAATTTCATCGTCAGCCTCGAGGGCCGGGATGCCTTCGGTCGTGAGAACGGCCTCGCCATCGTGCCCGCACCGCGCTCGCTGCCGCGGATCATCCGGGTGCCGGACGAGCTCTGTCCGCCGGGCGATCACTTCGTGTTTTTGTCCTCGGTGATTCACGCCCATGTCGATCTGCTGTTTCCGGGCATGCGCGCCACCGGCTGCTACCAGTTTCGCCTCACCCGAGATGCCGATTTCGATCTCAACGCCGCCGAGGTCGAGGATCTCGCGCGCGCCCTGCGCGGTGAACTGCACACGCGCAGGTTCGGTAGTGCCGTCCGCCTCGAGATCGCGGCGGACTGTCCGGGCGAGTTGGTCGATTTCCTGCTCGACCAGTTCAATCTTGAGGAAACGGACCTTTATCGCGTCAATGGTCCGGTCAATCTGGGTCGGATGATGCAGCTGCGAGGCATGCTGAATCGGCCGGACCTGGTGTTCCCGGCATTTACACCCAGCCTGCCCGAAGTGCTGCGCGAGACGCCGAATTACTTCCAGGTCCTGTCGGAACGGGACATTTTGCTATATCACCCGTACGAATCCTTCACCCCGGTAGTCGATCTGCTCCGCCAGGCGGCGCGCGACTCCCAGGTGCTGGCGATCAAGATGACCCTGTACCGGACCGGTCTGCGTTCCGAGCTGGTCGATCTGCTCGCAGATGCTGCGCGCGCCGGCAAGGAAGTCACCGTGGTGATCGAGCTGCGCGCCCGTTTCGACGAAGCCGAAAACCTGCAGTTGGCCAGCCAGCTGCAGGAGGCCGGGGCGGTGGTCACCTATGGGGTGGTGGGGCACAAGACTCATGGCAAGGCGCTACTGGTGGTGCGCAGGGAAGGCCGTCAGTTGAAGCGCTATCTGCACCTGGGTACCGGCAATTACCACGCTGGCAATGCCCGCCTGTATACGGATTACAGCCTGCTCAGCGCCAACCCGGAGTTGGGTAGCGACGTCCACAAGTTTTTCCAGCAGCTTACCGGCATGGGCCGAACGGAACACATCGGCCACCTGTTCTGTGCGCCCTTCACCTTGAGAACGCGGTTGCTGGAGCTGATCGATGGAGAGATTGCGGCGGCGGGTCGGGGTGAGCCCGCGCGCATCATTTTCAAGGCCAATGGGCTGACCGACGCCAGTATCATCGAGGCCCTCTATCGTGCCAGTGGCGCCGGCGTGCAGGTGGATCTGATCATCCGCGGCATGTGCTGTCTGCGCCCGGGGATTCCCGGGGTTTCGGAGCGGATCCGGGTGATTTCCGTGATCGGCCGGTTTCTGGAGCACTCCCGAGTCTACTATTTTCGCCATGCCGTCTCCCCGGTGTATTGCTCCAGCGCAGATGTCATGGAGCGGAACCTGCGCAATCGTCTGGAGATCGCCTTTCCATTGCTGGATTCGGGACTCGCGCAGCGAGTGACCAGCGAGCTCGAGACCATGCTCGCCGACAACTGTCAGAGCTGGGAACTACAGAGTGATGGCAGTTATGTGCTCAACCGGCCCGCGGAGGGTGAAGAGGAGCGCCGCGCGCAGTCGCAGCTGCTCGCTCAACTCGCCGGCCACTGATCGCCGGCCGGCCGCTTATTCCAGTTATTCCAGCGTCAGGGACAGGCCCGCCTGGGAGAGATATTGCCGCTCCTGGTCGAGTTCCGCCGCGGTCAGCGGGTGACGCTTCAACCAGCCCTCCGGAAAGCGTAGCCGATAACTCCCGGTAGCCGCCTCCATGCGCAGCGCGGGCATGCCGTCCAGGGGCGACGCGTATTTGAACAACACCGCCAGGCGCAGCAGCACACAGAGGTTGGTCAGTACCTGTATCTGCTCATCGGGAAAGGTTTCGACGAGGCTGCGCGGAAACTTGCGGCGGTGGCCGCGCACCAGCGCCGCCAGCAGACGCTGGGTCTCCCGCGAGAAACCCGCCAGGTCGGCATTCTGAATGATGTACTGGCCGTGCTTGTGGAATTGGCTGTGGGAAATGGTGAGCCCGATCTCGTGCAGCCGGGCCGCCCAGCGCAACAGCTCACGGTGCTGCTTGTCCAGTCCCAGGGTGTGCTTTACCTGGGTGAACAGGGCGTCCGCAACCTGTTCGACACGACGGGCGTGCAGTTCCGGTAGCGCCGAACGTGTTAACAGGGCGTTGACGGTTCGCTCGCGCACGTCTTCGTGTTGCAGACGCCCGAGCAGATCGTAGATGACGCCCTCGCGGAGCGCGCCGCTCGATGCACGCATCTCGTCGATAGCGAGGGCGTCGATGATCGCGCAGGCGATCGCAGTGCCGGCGGCGATGACGCACTGGCGGGCGGTCTTGAGACCGCTGATGGACTCCAGGTTGTCGCTGTGGCCGCGCTCGATCAGTAGCTCACGTAGCTTCCTCAAGCCGTTGCCGGTGATCGTGCCCCGGGCCCAATTCTGGGCGCTGAGGATGTCGGCGAGCGCCAGGAAGGTGCCCGAGGAGCCCACGCAGTCGCTCCAGCCGTAGGCGCGGAAGGCCTCGCGAATGTTGAGCAGCTCCAGATAGGCGGCCTGGTAGGCCTGTTCGAAGCGTTCGGCGGTGATGGTGCCACCGGGGAAGAAGCGCTGCTGGTAGCCGACACAGCCCATGTGCAGGCTCTCCAGCATCCGCGTTTCGAAGCGCTCGCCGATGATCAGTTCGGTGGATCCGCCGCCGATATCCGCCACCAGGCGGGCGACATCGTCATCGGCCTGGCTGTGGGCGACACCCAGGTAGATCAGGCGCGCTTCTTCGCGTCCGGCGACGATTTCCACCGGATATCCCAGCAGTTCTTCGGCGGGGACGGTGAAAGCTCGGGCGTTCTTGGCGGCACGCAGGGTGTTGGTGCCCACCACGCGCACCGCCTGTGGCTGCAGCGCGTCGAGTACCTGCCGGAAGCGCGACAGGGCCTTCAGCCCCCTGGCAATGGCTTGCGAGTCCAGTTGGCCGCCGTGAAGGCCGGCGGCCAGCTGGACCTTTTCACCCCGTGCTTCCAGGGCTGTCTCTTATACACATCTCCGA
>CAJXRS010000003.1 GCA_913060555.1 uncultured Gammaproteobacteria bacterium
CCGCATGACCAAACAGCGCCGTGACGCCATCGCCCAGTATGAGGCGGCCGCGCGCGAAGAGCTGGCGGAACGCGAGCGCGCCGAGATCGCAGTGATTGCCGAATTTCTGCCCGAACCCCTGCGCGAAGCCGAAATCGACACCCTGATCGCCGCGGCGATCGCCGACAGCGGCGCCACCTCGGCCCGGGACATGGGCAAGGTCATGGCGCTGCTCAAACCGCGTCTGCAGGGCCGCGCCGACCTGGGCGCGGTCAGTGGCCGCGTCAAGGCCCGGCTGGGCTGACACCCCCCGCGCGAAAGGGGCACTCGCCACCACCGACCCCGGATGCAATACTTTCGGCATGACCGGCCGCATCCCCCAATCCTTCATCGACGACCTGCTCGACCGCACGGATATCGTCGACCTGATCGGCGAACGTCTGGAACTGCGCCGCGCCGGCAGCAACCACAAGGCACGCTGCCCCTTTCACGACGAAAAGACGCCCTCCTTCTCGGTCAACGGCGACCGCCAGTTCTACTACTGCTTCGGCTGTAACGCCGGCGGCAACGCCATCGGCTTCCTGATGGCCTACGACCACCTGGATTTCGTCGCCGCGGTCCGCTATCTGGCCGACCGCGCCGGCCTGGAGATCCCCCGCGAAGCGACACCGGCGGAGGACCGCGACGCGCCGCTGCTCGCGATTCTGCAGCGGGCCCAGGAGTTCTTCCGCAGCCAGCTGAGCGATCATCCCGCAGCGCCGACCGCCACCGCCTATCTCCGCCGCCGGGGAGTAAGCGCCGAGATCGCGGCGGAATACGGCGTCGGATTTGCGCCGCCCGGTTGGGACAACCTGCTCAAGGCGCTCGCCGCCGACGGCGAATCCGCGGTCGTCAGCCAGCTGGTCACCGCGGGCCTGGCAGTGGCGCGGGAATCCGGCAGCGGCCACTACGACCGCTTCCGCCACCGGCTGATGTTCCCGATCCAGGATCTCCGCGGCCGGATTGTGGGTTTCGGTGGCCGGGTGCTGGGCGACGACCAGCCCAAGTACCTGAACTCGCCGGAAACCCCGGTGTTCCACAAGGGCCGGGAGCTTTATGGCCTCTACGCAGCGCGCCGACACCTGCGCGACGATACGCCCGCGCTGGTCGTCGAAGGCTACATGGACGTACTCGCGCTGGCCCAGTTCGGCTTCCGCAACGCAGTTGCCACCCTGGGCACGGCCCTGACCGAGGAACATCTGCACAAGCTGTTCCGACATACCGGTGAGCTGGTATTCAGCTTCGACGGCGATGCCGCCGGCCGCCGCGCGGCGCGGCGCGCGCTGGAGGTCTGCCTGCCGGCGCTGCGCGACGGGCGCACGGCGCGCTTCCTGTTTCTGCCCGAGGGGGAGGACCCGGATACCCTGGTACGCAAGCTGGGCCCCGAGGCGTTCCGCGACCGCATCGATACCGCGCTGCCGCTGTCGGAATTTCTCTTCGAGATCGCCGCCGCAGACCTGGATCTGGGCCTGCCGGACCACCGCGCCCGCTTCTGTCAGCGCGCCATGCCGCTCATCCAGCGGCTGCCGGAAGGCGTACTCAAGCACCTCCTGGTGGGGGAGCTGGCCGACCGCACCGGTCTGCCTCGGGAGACGCTCGGACAACTGGAACGCCGTCCGGATGCGCGCCCGACCGAGCCCTCCATGCGCCCGCAACCGGCCGGGCCGGAGCTGCGCCGCACCCAGGCGGCGCCCCGGCGAGGCGCGCGGACCCCCTTGGCACACCATCTGCTGGCACTGCTTTTGCACGATCCCGCCATCGGCGAGCCGCTGGCGGAAGATATCGCCCGCCTCCAGGCGGACAACCCGGATCTGGAACTGCTGCACAAGGTGCACCGCGTGCTCCTGGACAACCCCGGCTACAGTCTGGTGCATTTGCTGAGCTACTGGCACGGCATGCACGGCGCCGGCGAACGCGACCTGCTGGCGCGGATCGCCGCCAGTGACCTCCTGCACGCAGCGCCGACCGCGCACCGCGACCGGTTGGCGGAGGCCCGCGGCATCCTGGCCCGGCTGAGCGAAGCCCAGGAGCGCGAGCGCCCGCCAGGAGTGCGCCTGCGCGCGCTTTTGGCACGCGCCGAACTCGCCGCCGAAGACCGCGCACGGGTGCGTGCGCTGATTCTCGAACTTTCCCGCAGCGACCCGAAAGACCCAGCCATTCAAGAAGCAAAACAAAGGGTTGCCGATGGCCTACAATGACCGGCAAAGGCCATTGGGGGGTTGCAATCTGTGGCTTGCATCCCCATTAATTAGCTATAATGGCCGGCTTGATTCCGCGTGCCTCCCAGCCAAGAGCGAGCAATGAGCGAAAACTTTCAGCAACAGTCTCGGATTCGTGAACTGATCGGCAAAGGCCGAGAGCAAGGCTACCTGACCTATGCCGAGGTCAACGACCACTTGCCGGAGGACATCTCCGATCCCGATCAGGTCGAAGACATCATCCAGATGATCAACGACATGGGCATCAATGTGTTCGAGGCGGCTCCGGACGCCGACACCCTGCTGCTGACCAGCGGTGACGCGGCACCCGACGAGATCGCCGCCGCCGAGGCCGCGGCCGCGCTGGCGGCGGTGGAGACCGAGCAGCACCGCACCACCGACCCGGTGCGCATGTACATGCGCGAGATGGGTTCGGTGGAACTGCTCACCCGCGAAGGTGAGATCGAGATCGCCAAGCGTATCGAGGAAGGCATCCGCGAGATCATGGCCGCGTTGGCGGAATGGCCGGGAGCAGTCGACGCCATACTCGCCGAGTACGAGCTCCTCGCCGCAGGTGAGCGCCGGTTGTCGGACATCATCGCCGGCTACCTGAATCCCATGGACGAAGTACCCTCGGCGCTCGCCATCGCCAACAAGGCTGCCGAAGCCGCTGCAAACAAGAAAGCCGAAGCCAGTGACAACGACGGATCCGATTCCGACGAAGACGACGACGACAACGCCGAGGAGGAAGGCGGCCTCGACATGGAAGAGGCGCGGCGCCGCTTCGAGGAGATCCGGCGCCAGAACGACAAGACCAAACGCTCTCTGGCGCGCGGCGACCGGAAGAGCGCTCCGGTGCAGAAAAACCTTCAGGAACTGGGCGAGCTGTTCAAGTACCTGAAACTGACGCCGAAACAGTTCGATCCCCTGATTCGCCAGGTACAGGAGCGAATCGTCGAGGTACGGACCCTCGAGCGCGGCATCATGGTGCTCTGTGTAAAGCGTGCCCGCATGCCGCGCAAGGAGTTCATCGAGAGCTTCCCCGGCAATGAGACCAATCTCAAGTGGGTGGCCAACGTAACGCGCCGCAAACAGTCCTATGCCGAAACCATCAAGGTCTGCCAGGAAGACATCCAGCGAATCCAGCAACGCCTGCAGCACGTCGAAGAGGCAACCGGGCTCAGCATCGCCCAGATCAAGGACATCAATCGACGCCTGTCGATCGGTGAAGCCAAAGCGCGCCGCGCCAAGAAGGAAATGGTCGAGGCCAACCTGCGGTTGGTAATCTCGATCGCCAAGAAATACACCAATCGCGGCCTGCAATTCCTGGATCTCATCCAGGAGGGCAACATCGGCCTCATGAAAGCCGTGGACAAATTCGAATACCGGCGCGGCTACAAGTTCTCGACCTACGCTACCTGGTGGATTCGCCAGGCCATCACTCGCTCGATCGCCGACCAGGCGCGCACCATCCGCATCCCGGTACACATGATCGAGACCATCAACAAACTCAACCGCATCTCGCGGCAGATCCTCCAGGAGATGGGCCGCGAGCCCACGCCGGAAGAGCTGAGCCTGCGCATGGACCTGCCCGAAGACAAGGTCCGCAAGGTGCTGAAGATCGCCAAGGAACCGATCTCCATGGAGACGCCCATCGGCGACGACGAGGACTCCCACCTGGGCGATTTCATCGAGGATATCAACGTCGCCTCACCCATCTACGCCGCAACCCAGGAGAGCCTGACCGAAGCCACCCACGAGGTGCTCAACTCACTCACCGCCCGGGAAGCGAAGGTCCTGCGCATGCGCTTCGGCATCGACATGAACACCGACCACACCCTGGAGGAGGTCGGCAAGCAGTTCGACGTCACCCGCGAGCGGATTCGCCAGATCGAGGCCAAGGCGCTGCGCAAGCTGCGCCATCCCAGCCGTTCCGAACACATGCGCAGCTTCCTCGACGAGTGACGGTTCGCAACACAGTCTCTTACCGGGCCCATAGCTCAGTCGGTTAGAGCAGTCGACTCATAATCGATTGGTCCCAGGTTCGAGCCCTGGTGGGCCCACCAAGCACCCCCCCACCGATCACCCCGACCAACGCCAGTTGTCGATCTCGGGCAGATCGCGGCCGTGGGCGCGAATGTAGCGGTTGTGCTCGCTCAACCGGTCGCGGCACCACTGCTTGAGATAGGCGGAATCGCCCTGGCCGAAGGCCACCCGATCGACCACGTCCTCGACCAGGTGGAAGCGATCGAGGTCGTTGACCACCGCCATGTCGAAGGGCGTGCTGGTGGTGCCCTCCTCCTTGTAGCCGCGCACGTGCAGGTTGCCGTGGTTGGTGCGCCTGTAGGTCAGCCGATGGATCAGCCAAGGATAGCCGTGATAGGCGAAGATGATCGGCCGGTCACGGGTGAAGATGGCGTCGAAGTCTCGGTCGGACAGTCCGTGGGGATGTTCTTCCTGCGGCTGCAAGGTCATCAGGTCGACCACATTGACCACCCGCACGCGCAGCTCCGGCCAGTGCTCGCGAAGGATACTGACCGCCGCCAGGACCTCCAGGGTGGGCACGTCACCGGCACAGGCCAGCACCACATCGGGGCTGACGCCGCGGTCGTTACCCGCCCACTCCCAAATGCCGATCCCGGCCTCGCAGTGCTTGATGGCCGCGTCCATGTCAAGCCACTGCAGCTGGGGCTGCTTGCCGGCGACGACGATGTTGATCAGGTTGCGCGAGCGCAGGCAGCGGTCGGTGACCCACAGCAGGGTGTTGGCGTCGGGGGGCAGGTAGATGCGGATCACGTCGGCCTTCTTGTTGACCGCGTGATCGATGAAGCCCGGATCCTGGTGGGAAAAGCCATTGTGATCCTGGCGCCAGACGTGGGAGGTGAGCAGGTAGTTGAGTGAGGCGATGGGCCGCCGCCAGGGAATTTCCGCGCTCACCTTGAGCCACTTGGCGTGCTGGTTGAACATCGAATCCACGATATGGATGAAGGCCTCGTAACAGGAAAACAACCCATGGCGGCCGGTGAGCAGGTAGCCCTCCAGCCAGCCCTGACAGGTGTGCTCGCTGAGGATCTCCATGACCCGGCCGTCGGCCGCCAGGTGATCTTCGGCATCCACATGGTCATCGGACTCGGCCATCCAGGCGCGCCCGGTGACCTCGAACAGGGCGCCGAGGCGGTTGGAGGCGGTCTCGTCCGGGCCCACCACCCGGAAGTTGCGGCTGTCGGCATTGGCGACCATGACGTCGCGCAGCAGCCCGCCCATGATCCTGGTGCTCTCCGCCAGCTGTGTCCCCGGCCGCTCCACGGGAAAGGCGTAGTCCTCGAAATGCGGCAGCCGCAGGTTGCGCAGCAGCAGGCCACCGTTGGTGTGGGGGTTGGACCCCAGGCGCCGGACGCCGGCCGGGGCCAGTTCGCGCAGGTCCGCGCGCAGGGCTCCGGCGGCGTCGAACAGCTCCTGCGGCCGGTAGCTCGCCAACCAGGAACGCAGCAGCTCGAGATGGGCTGGGTTGTCGCGCACATCCGAGAAAGGCACCTGATGCGAACGCCAGTGTCCTTCCACCCGGCGCCCGTCGACCCGCTCGGGCCCGGTCCAGCCCTTGGGAGTGGCCAGCACGATCATCGGCCAGCGCGGCCGCGCCACCGTTCCCGCGCCCCGGGCTTCTCTCTGAATGACAGCGATCTCGTCGAGTACCGCATCCAGGGTGGCGGCCAACTCCTGATGCAGAATTTCAGGGTCGCTGCCGGCGACGAAATAGGGCCGATAACCGTAGCCACTCAGCAGCTGCTCCAATTCTTCGCGGGGAATGCGGGCGAGCACCGTGGGATTGGCGATCTTGTAGCCGTTCAGATGCAGCACCGGCAGCACCGCGCCATCGCGCGCCGGGTTGAGAAATTTGTTGGAGTGCCAGGCGGTGGCCAGCGGGCCGGTTTCGGCTTCGCCGTCGCCCACCACGCACACCGCGATCAGCTCCGGGTTGTCGAACACGGCGCCGAAGGCGTGCGCCAGGGAATAGCCGAGCTCACCGCCCTCGTGAATCGAGCCCGGCACTTCGGGAGTGACGTGGCTGCCGATCCCTCCCGGGAAGGAAAACTGCCGGAACAGCTTGCGCAGGCCCGCCTCATCCTGGGTGATGTCCGGGTAACACTCGCTGTAGCTGCCCTCCAGGTAGGTGTTGGCGACCAGCGCCGGGCCGCCGTGCCCTGGGCCTGTGACCAGCAGCATGTCGAGATCCCGGGCGCGTATCACCCGGTTGAGATGGGCGTAGAGGAAATTGAGTCCGGGCGTGGTGCCCCAGTGGCCGAGCAGCCGCGGCTTGATGTGCTCGACCGCCAGGGCCTCGCGCAGCAGCGGATTGTCGAGCAGATAGATCTGTCCCACCGAAAGATAGTTCGCCGCCCGCCACCAGGCGTCGATAGCGGCGAGTTCGGCCGCTGGCAGCGGCCCTGTGCTCGCACTGGCATCCGACATCGGCGTTTTACCTCCCTTGTCGTGGATTGCGCTGGCCCTGGTACCAGGGCCAGCTGTTCATTCCGGAGCTGAGGCGGCCTGGCCTTCCCCAGCCAGACAGTCGCTCACCTGGCGCGCGATTTCGGCCTCCTCGTCGGCGGCCATGGCCAGCACGGCGGTCCGCGAAAAGTCGGGGTCGTGCAGCGCGCCGATGCCGGCGGCGCCGTCCCAGCGCTCGGCGCCGAGCACGATGCCCAGGCCCTCCAGGCCGTGGAGGCACTGGCGCCGCAGTTCGGCGTCGTGCGCGCCAATGCCTCCGGTGAACACCAGGGCGTGGGCCCCGCCCAGCGCCGCGAGATAGGCACCTATGGTTTTCTTCACCCGGTAGGCGAACAGCTCGCGGGCGAAGGCCGCGGCGCTGTCGCCGGCCGCGGCGCGGCGGCGGATCTCGCGCATCTCGCTGCTGCCGCACAGCGCCTTGAGGCCGCTGTGGTGTTCCAACAGCTCCCGCACCTGCTGTGCGCTGCGCCCGGCTTCCTGCATCAGCAGCGGCAGCGCCGGGTCGAGATCGCCGCAGCGGGTGCCCATCACCAGACCTTCGAGTGGAGTGAAACCCATGCTGGTGTCGATACTGTGACCGCCGCGGATGGCTGCAGCGCTGGCGCCATTGCCCAGGTGCAGGGTGATCAGATCCACCTCCTCCAGGGGTCTGCGCAACCAGTCCGCCGCACGGCGCGCCGCGGCGCCGTGGGAGATGCCGTGAAAGCCATAGCGGCGCGGTGCTTCGTCACCGGCCAACTCGACCGGCGGCAGCGGATACCGATAGGCGAGCTCGGGCAGGTGATGGTGGAAAGCGGTGTCGAATACCGCGATCTGGGGCACCCCCGGGTAACGCGCCCCGGCTTCCTCGATCCCTTGCAGGTTGCGCGGATTATGGTGGGGCGCAAGCGTCGCGAGGCGGGCGATGTGGGCGCGCACGCCAGCGTCGATGCGCACCGCCGCAGCGAAGCGCGTGCCGCCATGCACCACGCGGTGGCCGATGGCGGCCGGCATCGCGGCCTGCGCCGCCACTGCGTCGAAGGCCGCCGCCAGCGCGCCACGGTGGTCCACCATCCCGGCCGGCAGCTCACGCTCGCCGTCCTGGGTCCGCCAGCGGGGTTCATCCCCACCGATACCGTCCACCGTGCCGCTCAGCAGCACGGTTGTACCCCGCCGCAACTGATAGCGCACCGAGGAGCTGCCGCAATTGATCACCAGTATCTGGGGCTCAGCCATGGCCGCCACCCGCCGCTGCCAGAGCGCGCCGGTACACCTCCAGGTAGGCCTCGGCGCTGCGCCGCCAGCCGAAATCCGCCGCCATGGCGTTGCGTTGCAGCGCATGCCAGGCGGCACGGTTGCGATACAGCGGCAAACCGCGTTCCAGGGCCGTGGCCAGGGCCTCGGCCTCCGGTGCATCGAACACCAGGCCGGTCCCGGCGGCCCCCGAGCCAGCCGCGAATACGTCCACCACGCTGTCGGCCAACCCACCGGTGCTGCGCACCACGGGTACCGTGCCATAGCGCTGGCTGTACATCTGGTTCAGCCCGCAGGGCTCGAAACGGGACGGCATCAGGAACAAATCGCCGCCCGCTTCCAGGCGATGGGCCAGTCCCTCGTCGTAGCCGATCCGCACTGCCACCCGCTCGGGCCAGGCGGCCGCCAGAGCCTCCAGTCGCCGCTCCCACTGGAGCTCGCCGCTGCCCAGCAACGCCCACTGCAGGGCGCGGTCGCTCCAGCGCTCGATCAACTCCGCGACCAGATCGACACCCTTCTGTTCCACCAGTCGGCTGATCATCACCAGCAGCGGAATCCGACCCACGGCGGGCAGGCCCAGCTCAGCCTGTACGGCCGCCTTGTTGGCGCGCTTTCCGGCAGCGACCGTGGCACTGTCATAGCACTGCCGCAGATAGGTGTCGGTGGCGGGGTTCCAAACCTCGGTGTCTATGCCGTTGAGGATACCGGTGAAATCCGCGGCACGATGGCGCAACAGACCGTCGAGCCCACAGCCGAACTCCGGCGTTTGCAGCTCCCGTGCATAGGTCGGACTCACGGTGGTGAGCTGGTCGGCGAACACCAGACCGGCCTTGAGAAAGGAAAAATCGCCATAGAACTCCAGGGCCTCCGGGCTCCACCAGGCTGCGGGCAACCCCAGGGCAGCGAACTGTGCGCGATCGAAGCGACCCAGAAACGACTGGTTGTGCACCGTGAACACGGTTGCCGGGCGGCTGCCTTCCAGGCTCAGGAGCGCGGGCACCAGACCGGTCTGCCAGTCATGGCAGTGCACCAGGTCGGGTCGCCACCCGAGGCCGGCGCGATCCCCGGCGATGGCGCACGAGGCGCGCGCAAAGCCGTGAAAGCGCTCGGCATTGTCCGGCCAGTCCCGGCCCCGGGTATCGCCATAGGGACCGCCGGGCCGGTCGAACCAGCGGGCGGCCTCGACCAGCACCACCGGCAGCCCGGTGCCGGGCAGCCGGCCGGGGATACACCCGACTCCCGGAAGTTCCTGGACCGGGATTTGCGGTCCGGCGGCCTCCAGGCCCGCCCGCGCACCCGGATAGGCCGGCAGCACCAGGCGGACATCGTGCCCCATCGCCGCCAGCTCCCGCGGCAGACTGGCACAGACATCGGCCAGGCCGCCGGTCTTGGCGAGCGGAAAGATCTCGGAGGCGACAAACAGAATTCGCACTAACCGGCCACCTTTTCCAGCACCAGCCCGGCCAGTGGCGGCAGCGTCAGCTCCAGCGAATGGGGTCGGCCAGCAGCCGCCTGGGCGGCGCTCTCGATGTGCACGCCGTTGGTTATGTCGCTGCCCTCGTAGAAGGTGGAATCGGAATTCAGTATTTCCCGGTAGACGCCGGATTCCGGCACCCCGATGCGATAGCCATGGCGAACTACCGGGGTGAAATTGAGCACCACCACGACAAATCCGGCAGGGGCGCGGCGCAGGAAGGAGATCACCGACTGGCTGCTGTCGTTGCAGTCGATCCACTCGAAACCCTCGCCCTCGAAGTCGTGCCAGTGGAGTGCCGGACGCGAGCGGTACAGGCGGTTGAGATCGCCGACCAGGCGCTGTATCCCCCGCTGACAGGGAAATTCCAGCAGCCGCCAGTCGAGCTCACCCTGGTGCGACCACTCGGCACCCTGGGCGAACTCCCCACCCATGAACAACAGTTTGCGCCCCGGGTGCGTGAACTGATAGACGAACAGCAGGCGCAGGTTGGCGAATTTCTGCCAGGGATCGCCGGGCATCTTGTCGAACAGCGAGCGCTTGCCGTGAACCACTTCATCGTGGGAGAGCGGCAGAATGAAGTTTTCGTTGAAGGCGTAGAGCAGGCCAAAGGTCAGGTGGTCGTGGTGATAGCGCCGGTGTATCGGGTCTTCCTGGAAATACGCCAGGGTGTCGTTCATCCAGCCCATGTTCCATTTCATGCTGAAGCCCAGACCGCCGACATAGGTCGGGCGTGAGACCATGGGCCAGGAGGTCGACTCCTCGGCCATGGTGAGCGCGCCGGGATGGCAGCCGTGCACCAGTTCGTTCAGCTCGCGCAGAAAGTCGATGGCCTCCAGGTTCTCCTTGCCGCCATGGCGGTTGGGATACCAGCCGCCGTGCTCGCGACCGTAATCGAGATAGAGCATGGATGCCACCGCATCCACCCGCAGGCCATCGACATGGCAGATGTCCAGCCAGAAGTGCGCGCTGGAGAAGAGAAAACTCCGCACTTCGTTGCGGCCATGGTTGAAGATCAGGGTTCCCCACTCGCGATGCTCGCCGCGGCACGGATCCTCGTGCTCGTAGAGCGCGCTGCCGTCGAAGCGGGCCAGGGCATGGGCGTCGCGCGGAAAGTGCCCGGGCACCCAGTCGAGTAGTACTCCGATATTCGCGGCGTGGCAGCGATCGACCAACTCGCAGAAGTCGTCGAGGCAGCCCCAGCGGCTGGTGGGAGCGAAGTAACCGGTTCCCTGATAGCCCCAGGAGCCGTCGAAGGGATGCTCGCAGACGGGCATCAGCTCGATGTGCGTGAAGCCCAGTTCCAGCACGTAGGGAAGCAACTGGTCGGCCAGTTGCCGGTAGTTCAGGGGCGCGCCAGCGGCATCGCGGCGCCAGGAGCCCAGGTGCACCTCGAAGACGCTCATCGGCGCGTGCAGCCAGTCCTCGGCGGCACGCGCCCGCATCCACTCACCATCGCTCCAGGGGTGGGCTGGCGGCGCGGCGACCACGGCCGCGGTGCCGGGCGCGACTTCGAAGCGGCGCCCATAGGGATCGGTCTTGACCAGAACCGCACCACTGTCGCGGTTGCGGATCTCGTACTTGTACAGGGATCCGGGGCCCACGTCGGGTGCGAACAGCTCCCAGACACCGGTATCGCCGTGGCCCTGCATGGGCATGGTGCGGCCGTCCCAGCGATTGAAATCACCGACCACGGCGACCCGGGCGGCGTTGGGTGCCCAGACCGCAAAGCGGGTGCCGGCCACGCCGTCGACGACCTCCGGGTGTGCGCCCAGGAATCCGTGGGCCTCCCGGCTGCGCCCGGCGGCGAAGGCGGCCAGCGCGACGCCATCGATCCGCAGTCCGAAACTGTAGGGATCCATGAAGGCTCGCTGCTCGCCATCGATCTCTTCGACCAGGCGCGGATGTGGAGGCAGTGTCGCAGCCGCACCCCGCCACTCGAACACCGCTGTCGCGTCGGCCGGCCGCAGCGGCATCAAACCGGCCTCGGTGTCCAGCCATACCTGCGTCGCCGCGGGCCGCAGCACGCGCAACATGGCCCGGTCTTCCTGCCACCTGGGGCCGAGCAGGTCCATCGGGTTATGGGCGGACCCGGCGACCAGCCCGGACAGTTCTTGATCTGGATCAAAAAGGCCGCTGCCGGTGTTCACAAAACCTCCATCGTCCGATGTCAGATTGAAAGTATCGGCACATCTCCCAGAGCCGCTCCCGGGACCGGACGCGCAGGGGAATGGAGCTTCCACCCCGAATACCACCGGGTTCCACAGCAGTCTTGTGGGGCACCGAGTATGGCAAGGCGCCGGGCGCGACGCCAACTCTGCCGCAACGATCCGGCAGCAGGCGTCAGCCAAGGGAACCACCAGCGGGACCTGCCGATACGCCCAGCCGGAAGGTTAGTTCCGCGGCGTGACAATTTCTGGTCTGCACGGCGCGGCCCTCCGGCACCCGCCGCCCCAACCGCCGCCACAATGCGGCAAGGAGTGATCGACGATGTCTGCCATAGCCGCTTCCCCGCTCCACGCGAGGATCTCCCGCGATACCCTTACCCTGATCCTCGCCGGCGGCTCCGGTAGCCGGCTGCACGACCTGACCCGCTGGCACGCCAAACCCGCGGTACCCTTTGGCGGCACCTACAAGACCATCGATTTCCCGCTTTCGAACTGCATCAATTCCGACCTGCGGCGGATCTTCGTCCTCACCCAGTACAAGTCGCACTCCCTCAACCAGCACATACTCAAGGGCTGGCATCTGCTGCACCCGGAGCTGAACGAATTCATCGAACTGCTGCCCGCGCAACAACGCACCGGTGACGGCTGGTATCTGGGCACCGCCGATGCGGTGCGCCAGAACCTGGACATCCTCCGTGAACAGCGGCCGCAACGGGTGCTCATCCTGGCCGGCGACCATGTGTACAAAATGGATTACCGGCTGATGCTGCAGCGCCACCTCGACTCCGGTGCCGACGTCACCATCGGCTGTGTGCCTGTTCCCCTGGCCGAAGCCCGGGAGTTCGGCGTAATCGCGGTCGACGATGCCGGTTGGGTGCGGCGCTTCGACGAAAAGCCTGAGGTACCCCCACCCTGGCCGGGCAACCCGGCGCAGGCCCTGGCCTCCATGGGCATCTACGTCTTCGAGCGCGCCTTTCTCGAGCGGGTGCTCGAAGACCAGCTCGCCGGCCAGCGGCCGGGGCACGACTTCGGCCGCGACATCCTCCCCGCGCTGCTCGGCCGCGCGCGGATCGCGGCCTACGATTTTCGCGATCCGGAAACCGGGGAACCGGCCTACTGGCGCGACGTGGGCACCGTGGATGCCTATTACGAAGCGCATATGGACCTGCTTTCGGTGATCCCGCAGCTCGATCTCTATGACCGGGACTGGCCGGTGTGGACCTATCAGGAGCAGGCGCCGCCCTGCAAGTTCGTGTTCGACAACGACCAGCGCCGCGGTCAGGCCCTGGACTCCATGGTCGCCTCTGGGTGTATCGTCTCCGGCGGCACGGTGCGGCGCTCATCATTGGGCGCCCATGTGCGGGTCAACAGCTTCGCGCTGGTGGAGGACTCGGTGGTACTACCCAATGTCGACATCGGCCGCGGCTGCCGCCTGCGCCGGGTGGTGGTGGACACCAACTGCAAAATCCCCGCCGGCACAGTGATCGGTTTCGATGCGGCCGCCGATGCGCGCCGCTTTCACGTCTCACCCAAGGGCATCACCCTGGTTTCCGCGGAGATGCTGGCCGAGTCGGCACCCCACAGCCATGTCGCCTGAGCCGGCAGCGCCGCGCCGCGCCCTGCCCCGGGCCGACGCTGCCTTGCTAAGTGGGCCACGCGGCTAATTTAGGTAACGCTCAGAGCCACTGTGCTGGTGCGAATCAAGCCGCGTGGCCCACTAGAGCCACCGCATACGGCCCAATTCGAAGGGATGGGCGAGCAACTCGTGCCAGGGATAGGCGCGGATCTGGTAGCTGAGCAAACCGGATTCCGGGGGAACCAGGTCGAGTGCGAACAGGGCGCGGCCGTCGGGCAGGGAACCAGCGTGGGCGAACGCATGCGCCGAGTGCGCCTCGAATGCCCCCGTGGCCGACTCTGAGCCCAGCACGCACTCGACCGCGACGTCCTCCGGCGCCAGGACACCCAGCGCCACCGCAACCCGCAGGGAGAGAGGCTGGTCCTGGTGGATACTGTCCGGCGCGATATCCGCCAGCTCCAGGTGCAGCTCGGGCCAGCCGGCCAGCACTCGCTGCTTCCACTGCGCCAGGGTCCTGGCGCCGGACCAATCGTCGGCCGCCAGCCGCCGACCCTGATACCGGGCCGGCTGATAATATCGCTCCAGGTAATCGGCCACCATGCGCTCGGCGTTGAAGCGCGGGATGATGGTCTTCATCGCCGCCTTGGCGCGTTCCACCCAGCCGCGCGAGTAACCGTGGCTGTTGCGCTCGAAGTAGAGCGGAATGACCTCATGCTCCAGCAGGTCGAGCAGTTCGCCGGCCTCCTCGCGATCGCGAAACTCGGCGCTGAACGCCGAGCCGTGCGGGGCGATCCCCCAGCCGTTGTCGCCGTTGTGGCCCTCCGCCCACCAGCCGTCGAGCACACTGAGGTTGACCACGCCATTGACCGCCGCTTTCTGGCCGGACGTGCCGCTGGCCTCCTGCGGATACTGGGGGGTGTTGAGCCAGACGTCGACACCGGTGACCAGTTTGCGGGCCAGGGCGATGTCGTAATCCTCCACCAGCAGTACCCGGCCCTCGAAGCGCGGCTCGGCCGCATAGCGGTGCAGGGCGCGGATCAACTCCTGGCCCGGCTGATCGGCCGGGTGCGCCTTGCCGGCGAAGATCAACACCACGGGGCGCTGCGGGTCATCGAGCAGACGCGCCAGGCGTTCGGGATCGGAAAAGATCAGGGTGGCGCGCTTGTAGGTCGCGAAGCGGCGCCCGAAACCGATCATCATCACACTGCGCTCGCTGCCCGCCAGGTGGCGGGTGACCTTGGCGATCTGGGTCGGACTGTGGCCGTTACGGGTGAGCTGGCGGGTAAGGCGCTCGCGCAGGGCGTCGGCGAGTTTGGACTTCAGATGCTCGCGCTGACTCCAGAATACATGACCGGGAATCTCGTCGATCCGCTGCCAGTAGTCCAGGCTGCAGAGCTCATTGCGCCAGTTGCCGCCGAACTGCTGATTGAAATAGGTGACCCATTCACGCGCCAGAAAGGTCGGCACATGGATGCCGTTGGTGACATGGCCGATGGGATTTTCGCCGGGCTCGATCTCCGGCCAGACATAGGCTTCCATGCGCGCGGCGACACTGCCGTGGATGGCGCTGACGCCATTGTGAAAGCGTGACCCGCGCAACGCCAGGGCGGTCATGTTGAACAGCTGCTCGCCGTCGGGGCTGGCGCCCAGGGCCAGGAACTGTTCCTTGTCGATACCGAGCTCGGCGATATAGGGTCCCAGGTAATGCTCGATCAGACCGCGGTCGAAACGATCGTGGCCCGCTGCCACCGGTGTATGGGTGGTGAACACGGTATCCGCGGCGACCGCCTCCAGGGCAGCGGCGAATTCCAGGCCTTGCGCAACCAGCTCGCGACAGCGCTCGACGATCTGAAACGCAGCATGGCCCTCGTTGATATGCCACACACTGGGCGCCAGACCCAGCGCCCGCTGCGCGCGCACCCCGCCGATACCGAGCACGATCTCCTGGCGGATGCGCTCGACTTCGCCGCCTCCATAGAGCTGATAGGTGATGGCGCGGTCCTCACGCGGGTTGCGGTCGATATCCGAGTCGAGCAGGTAGAGCCGGATGTGCCCCACCTGGGCCATCCAGACCCGCAGGGCGACGCTGCGCTCGCCCACCTGGACCTCGACGATCAGCGGGCCGCGCCGCCCCCCGGCGCAGCTCACCGGCAGGTCCTCGATCCGCGACGGATGGTAATGGGCGACTTGGTTGCCCTCGGCATCGATGGTCTGACGGAAATAGCCCAGCCGGTAGAGGATACCCACAGCGACAAAGGGGATATCCAGGTCGCTCATCGCCTTGCAGTAGTCGCCGGCGAGGATGCCCAGACCGCCGGAGTAGATCGGGAAGCTCTCGTGGAGACCGAACTCGGCACAGGCGTAGGAAATCAGATTGCCTCGATCGTCATCGGACGGCTCACGCTCACGCTCACGCTCACGCTCACGCTCGCGCTCGCGCTCGCGACTGCGGCGGAATTCCAGGTAGCTGTGATAGGCGGACATCACGCTGCGGAAATCCTGTAGAAAGACCGGGTCGGACACCGCCCGGTCGAGCCGCTCCTGGGCGACGCGGCGCAGAAATACCTTGGGGTTGTGCCCGCAGCGCTCCCAGAGCTCGGCGTCGAGGCGAAAAAACAGGCCGCGGACACCGCGATCCCAGCTGTAGAGGAGATTGTCTGCCAGCTGCTCCAGCCCCTGCAGTTCGGGGGGCAGACGGGGTTGGACTTCGACGCTGAAACACTGTCCGGACATGGCATCACCGCACTGGGATGAAGATGAAAATGGGGGGAGGCGCAGGCAGTGCCATTCTCGCCGCCGGTCATGGAGATTCCGTGACCGGGGCGGTGCAGCCAACGCCCGGGTTCAGGCGATGGTCACCCGGGGCGAGAGGTAGACATCCTGAATGGCGTGCAGCAGGCGCACGCCTTCGGCCATGGGCTTTTGAAAGGCCTTGCGCCCGGAAATCAGGCCGCTGCCCCCGGCGCGCTTGTTGATCACCGCGGTGCGCACTGCCTGATGCAGATCGTCGCTGCCGGACGCACCGCCGGAGTTGATCAGTCCCACACGTCCCATGTAGCAGCAGGCAACCTGGTAGCGTACCCAGTCAATGGGATGGTCGGCGACCAGCTCGCCGTACAGGCGAGGGTCGGTCTTGCCGAAGCCGATGGCCGGAAAACCGCCATTACACTCCGCCTGTTTCTGCTTGACGATATCCGCCTGGATGGTCGCCGCCAGGTGATTGGCCTGACCGGTGAGATCGGCCGCGGTGTGATAGTCGGTATCGCCCCGCTTGAACTCAGGGTTGCGCAGATAGGCCCAGAGCACGGTGACCATGCCCAGTTCGTGGGCCCGGGCGAACGCGGTACTGACCTCCTCGATCTGGCGGCGGGACTCGGGCGCGCCGAAGTAGACCGTCGCGCCCACCGCTACTGCCCCCAGGTCGAAGGCCTGCTCGACATCGGCGAACGGTGTCTGGTCATGGATGTTGGGATAGGTCAGCAGTTCGTTATGGTTGAGCTTGACCAGAAAGGGAATCCGGTGCGCGTACTTGCGGCTGATCGCACCCAACACCCCCAGGGTCGAGGCGACGCCATTGCAGCCGCCCTCGATGGCCAGTTCGACGATCTTCTCGGGATCGAAATATTCCGGGTTGGGGGCAAAGGATGCCCCGGCGGAGTGTTCCACGCCCTGGTCGACGGGCAGCAGCGACAGATAGCCGGTGCCCGCCAGCCTGCCGGTATTGAACAGCGTCTGCAGGTTGCGCAGCACCGCCGGTTTACGATCGCTGTACAGCCACACCCGATCGATGAAATCCGGTCCGGGCAGGTGCAGTTGGGCAGCGGTGATGCCGGTACAGCTGTGGCCGAGCAGGGACTCGGTCTCTGCGCCGAGGAACGATTCGATGGGATCCATACGTCGCCTCATCGGTCGTGGCGAATCAGATACCTCACGATAACCTATTCCCGCCCGCCTTGGCAGACGCCCGCCGCGGGGTTGCGCGCGCCCCCGGGGGCGGGGATACTTAACTATAAGCGTGGCATATGGATTACTTCCCATGGGTATCGACAAAGACAGCTTGGGCTTCCTGGTCGCAGATGTTTCCCGCCTACTGCGAACTGCCTTCCAACGCCGCCTGGGCAGCGACGGCCTGACCTTTCTGCAGGCCCGGGCACTGGTCTATATCTCTCGCCACGAGGGGGTACGCCAGAACCAACTCGCCGAGCTGCTCGAGATCCAGCCCATCACTCTGGTGCACATCATCGACCAACTCGAAGCCCGCAAGCTGGTCAAGCGCACCACTGACAACCGCGATCGCCGCGCCAAACTGCTGTTCCTGTCCTCAGCCGCACAACCGGTACTGGATTCCATCGAGGAAGTGGTCGAATCCATCCGCTATGACGCCATGACCGGCCTCGACAACCAGCAAGCCTCCCTGGCGGTCGCTGCACTGCGCCGGATCCGCGCCAACCTGGCCCCGGATCCGGCCTGAGCGCAACCCATATGCAGCTGGTCTGGCTGCGCAACGATCTACGACTGGGCGACAACCCTGCCCTGCTGGGCGCCGCCGCGCCCCGCCGCGGCGTGCTGGCAGTCGCCGCCCTGACCCCGGAGCAATGGCGCTCGCACGATGAATCCCCGGCGCGCCTGGCCTTCTGGTTGGCCAACCTGCGGGCCCTGCAAACCGATCTCGCGGCACACAATATCGGTCTGCAACTGCTGTCTGCGGCCGGTTACGCAGAGCTGCCCCAACAGTTGCTGGCGCTGGCCCGGGAAACCCGGGTCAGCGGCCTGTGGTTCAACCGCGAATACGCGCTCAACGAAGTCCGCCGCGATCAAGCAGTGACGCAGGCGTTCGATGCCGCCGGAATCACTGTGCACCCCTGTGACGGAGACGCGATGGTGCCGCCCGGACGCCTGACGACGCAGGCGGGCACCCCGTTTCGAATCTTCACGCCCTTCGCCCGCGCCTGGCGCCGGGAGCTGGCCGCGACCGCAGTGCAGCCACTGCCGCGCCCGGCCCGTCAACCAGCGCCGGCGCCGGGACCTCCGGTCATCATCCCGACCGAACTCCCTGGCTGGCAGCCCGGCTATCGCGACGACCTCTGGCCTGCCGGGGGCACGTCGGCCATGCGCCGCCTGCAGGATTTCCTCGACGGCACCCACTCGGACTATGCCGCCCAGCGCGATTTTCCGGGAGACGCGGGCACCTCCAGGCTGTCGCCCTACCTGAGCTGCGGCGTGCTTTCGGCCCGCCAATGTCTGGCCGGCGTCGCGGCACGGGCCACTGGCCCGGAGTGGATGGACGATCCCTGGGTAAACGAAATCGCCTGGCGGGATTTCTTTCGCCATCTGATCGCGGCCTTTCCCGGCCTCAGTCGCTGGCGACCATTCCGTCCGGAGATCGAGGCACGAATTCAGTGGCGCAACGACCAGCGATTCTGGCAAGCCTGGACGCTGGGCGAGACCGGCTTCCCGATCGTCGATGCAGGTATGCGCGAACTGCTCGCCACCGGCTGGATGCACAACCGGGTACGCATGGTTACCGCGAGCTTCCTGACCAAATTGCTGGGCGTGGACTGGCGTTGGGGCGCGCGGTTTTTCATGCGCCACCTGATCGACGGGGACTTCGCCTCCAATCTCGGCGGATGGCAGTGGAGCGCCTCGGTGGGTGCCGATGCCGCACCCTACTTCCGGATCTTCAATCCGGTTGCCCAGGCTCGGCGCTTTGATCCGCACGGTAGCTACGTGGCCCGCTGGCTACCGGAACTCGCGCGGGTCGCGCCCCGGGACCGCGCCGACCCCGAAGCGGCCGTGGCTGCGGGCCGGCCGCCGCCGATCATCGACTACCGCAAGGCGCGCGCCCGCAGCCTGGCGGATTACCAGGCAGCGGGCGCAGCGCGCCAGCACCTTACCAGCCGGTGACTTCTTGCAACGCCTGGCCGATATCGGCCAGGCTGCGTACCGTCTTGACTCCGGCATCTTCCAGAGCTGCGAACTTCTCCGCGGCGGTGCCCTTGCCACCGGCGATGATGGCCCCGGCGTGGCCCATGCGTTTGCCGGCGGGGGCAGTGACACCGGCGATGTAGGAGACCACCGGCTTGGTGATTTCGGCCTTGATGAAGGCCGCGGCCTCTTCTTCGGCGCTGCCGCCGATCTCCCCGATCATGACGATGGCTTCGGTCTTGGGGTCTTTCTCGAACAGCCCCAGAATGTCGATGAAACTGGAACCGGGGATGGGGTCGCCGCCGATGCCCACGCAGGTGGACTGGCCAAACCCGTAGTCCGTGGTCTGCTTGACCGCCTCATAGGTCAGGGTGCCGGAACGGGACACCACGCCCACCTTGCCGGGCTGGTGGATATGTCCGGGCATGATGCCGATCTTGCATTCACCCGGGGTGATGACGCCTGGACAATTGGGCCCGATCAGGCGCACACCCAGCTCGCCGCACTTCACCTTGCACACCAGCATGTCGAGGGTGGGAATGCCCTCGGTGATACAGACGATCAACTTGACGCCGGCCTGCGCGGCCTCGAGGATCGAGTCCTTGCAGAATGGCGCCGGCACATAGATCACCGAGGCGTCGGCGCCGGTCGCCGCGACGGCTTCGGCCACCGTATTGAATACCGGCAGACCCAGATGCTCCTGGCCACCCTTGCCCGGGGTCACACCACCCACCAGCCGGGTGCCGTAGGCCAGCGCCTGCTCGGAATGCAGGGTGCCCTGAGCGCCGGTGAAACCCTGGCAGATCACCTTGGTATTGCTGTCGATCAAGATACTCATGCGCCCTTCTCCGCTGCCGCTACCACGCGCTGCGCCGCGTCCGTCAGACTTTCCGCAGCAATGATGTTGAGCCCGCTCTCGGCGAGCAGAGCCGCGCCCCGATCGGCATTGTTGCCTTCCAGACGCACGACCACGGGCACCTCGACACCCACTTCCTGAACCGCGCCGATGATGCCCTCGGCGATCAGGTCGCAGCGCACGATGCCACCGAAGATATTGACCAGCACCGCCTTCACGTTGGCGTCCGAGAGGATGATCTTGAAGGCCTCCGTGACCCGCTCCTTGGTGGCACCGCCGCCGACATCGAGGAAGTTGGCCGGCGCCCCGCCGTGCAGCTTGACGATATCCATGGTGCCCATGGCCAAACCGGCGCCGTTGACCATGCAGCCGATGCTGCCGTCGAGAGCGACATAGTTGAGATCCCACTGGGCGGCGTGCGCCTCGCGCGGATCCTCCTGAGAGGGATCGTGCATGGCCTTGATGGCCGGCTGGCGGTAGAGCGCATTGCCGTCCACATTGATCTTGGCGTCGAGGCAGTGCAGGTCACCCGCCTCGGTGATGACCAGCGGATTCACTTCGATAAGCGCCAGGTCCTTGTCCTCAAAGAGTTGCGCGAGCCCCAAAAAGATCTTGGTGAACTGACCGATCTGCTTGCCGCTGAGGCCGAGCTGGAAGGCGAGTTCGCGGGCCTGAAAGGGCTGTGCGCCGGTGAGCGGATCGATGCTCGCCTTGAGAATTTTGTCCGGCGTTTCCTCGGCGACCTTTTCGATCTCCACGCCGCCTTCGGTGGAAGCCATGAAGACGATCCTGCGGCTGGCGCGATCGACCACCGCGCCCAGATACAGCTCCTGGGCGATGTCCGTGCAGGACTCCACCAGAATGCGGCTCACGGGCTGCCCGTCGGCATCGGTCTGGTAGGTGACCAGGCGCTGTCCCAGCCACTGTTGGGCAAAGGCGCGGATCGCCTCGACGGAATCCACCAGCTTCACGCCACCCGCCTTGCCGCGGCCCCCCGCATGGACCTGGGCCTTGACCACCCAGCGGTCACCGCCAATGGTGCCGGCCGCGGCGGTGGCCTCGTCGACTGTCTCCGCGGCGATCCCTATGGATACCGGAAGGCCGTACTCGGCAAACAGTTGCTTGCCTTGATATTCATGCAGATTCATAGCGGGGTTCCCGTTGCTGGATACGGTTGTGGTTTCTGGATTGGCGGCGGCTTATTTTTTCTTTCGGCGTCGATTGGCGGTATGGATGGCATGGCCGTTGACCGCGAGCGCCGCTTCGTGGAGCGCTTCGGAGAAGGTCGGGTGGGCAAACACCATCATGCCCAGATCCTCGGCACTGGTACCGAATTCCATGGCGATGGCCGCTTGCTGAACGAGTTCGGCGGCGGCCGGCCCCATGACGTGGCAGCCCAGCACACGGTCGGTCTCGGCGTGGGCGATGAGCTTGACCATGCCAGTGCCGGCGTCCGCCGCCAGGGCGCGGGCATTGGCGGCAAAGGGGAAGGTGCCGACGTTGTAGGGTTCGCCAGACTGCCTGACCTGCTCTTCGGTCAAGCCCACGGCGGCAATCTCCGGATGGGTATAGATGACGTTGGGAATGATGCCGTAGTTCATCTGAGTCTTCTGGCCCGCAATCCGTTCGGCAACCATTACACCCTCTTCCGAACCCTTGTGGGCCAGCATGGGCCCCCGCACCACGTCGCCGATAGCCCAGACACCGGGCGCATTGGTGGCACAGGTGTCATCGACGAACACCAGGCCGCGCTCGTCGAGGTTGACGCCGCAATCCGGCGCCAGCAGGTTCTCGGTATGCGGGCGACGGCCGACACAGACGATCAGCTTGTCGAAGATCTCCTTCTGCTCGCCACCATCAGCGGCCAGATAGGTGACCTCGACCTTGCCGCGCCGTACCTCGCTGCCGGTGACCCGGCAGCCCATGCGGATGTCGAGCCCCTGCTTGGTCAGTGCCTTGTGAGCCTCCTTGGCGATCTGCTGATCCATTATCGCCAGGAACACATCCATGGCTTCCATCACTACGACTTCGGAGCCCAGTCGGCGCCAGACGCTGCCCAGCTCCAGGCCGATGACTCCGGCACCGATCACACCGAGGCGCTTGGGTACCTTGTCGAGATCGAGGGCACCCGTGGAATCGACGATGGCCTTGCCGTCGACCGACGCCACGGGAATGTCGATGGGCGCAGAGCCCGTGGCCAGCACCACATGCTCGGCCTCCAGGATCCGCTGCTCGCCCTCGTGGTCGGTGAACTCGACCTTGCGTCCGGCGAGCAGCTTGCCCGTCCCGAACAAGGGTGTGACGCCATTGGCCTTGAACAGCGCTGCGATTCCGCCTGTCAGCTGTTTGACGATGCCGTTCTTGCGTTCGATCATCGCCGGCACATCGAGCTTCAGGCCGCTGACGCCTATACCGTGCGCGGCAAACTCCTCGGCGACCTCGGCATACTTGTGCGAACTGTCGAGCAGGGTCTTCGAGGGCACGCAGCCGACGTTGAGGCAGGTGCCTCCCAGGGCGCTCTTGCCCTCGGCGTTCCGGTAACGCTCGATGCAGGCTACGGTCAACCCCAGTTGCGCGGCACGGATGGCGCAGACATAGCCTGCCGGACCGGCTCCTATGACAATGACGTCGAAAGTATTGGACATAAATCAGCTCAATTCCGGTAATCGCTAAATTTGCAGCAGAATCTTGGCCGGATACTCGATCATCTCCTTGATCGCGACCAGAAACCGCACCGCGTCGCGCCCGTCGATCAGGCGGTGATCGTAGGACAGCGCCAGATACATCATGGGCCGAACCACGATTTCACCATCTTCCACAACCGGGCGCTCCTTGATGGTATGCATGCCCAGAATCGCCGCTTGCGGCGGATTCAGAATGGGCGTCGACAGCAGCGACCCGAACACACCGCCATTGGTGATGGTGAAGGTGCCTCCGGTCATCTCTTCGATGGTCAGCTTGCCCGCCCGGGCGCGCTCGCCGAAATCGGCGATCTTGCTCTCGATCTCGGCCATGCTGAGATTGTCGGCGTCACGCAGCACCGGCACCACCAAACCGCGGTCGGTGGATACCGCCACGCCGATATCCTGGTAGGCGTGATAGATGACATCGTTGTCGTCGATGGAAGCATTGACCTGGGGGAAGCGCTTCAGGGCTTCCACCGCAGCCTTGACGAAGAAGCTCATGAAGCCGAGGCGCACGCCATTATGCACCCGTGCGAACTCATCCTTGTATTGGGTGCGGACATCCATCACCCGGTGCATGTCCACCTCGTTGAAGGTGCTCAGCATGGCGGTGGTCCGGGTCACCTCCAGCAAGCGCTCGGCGATGCGCGCCCGCATCCGGCTCATGGGAACCCGACGCTCCAGGCGCTCGCCGGCAGTCGCGGGCGGTTCGGCGACGGGCGTGGACTGCACCGGGGGCGCAGCCGCTGGTGCAGGCGGCGACTCCCCGGGCGGCTGGTAATTGACGATATCCTCCTTGGTGATGCGGCCGTCGCGTCCACTGCCGGCGACACGCGCCAGGTCCACGCCACGCTCTTCGGCGAGCTTGCGCGCCGCCGGACTGGCGATGCCGGCCGCCGGAGCAGCGGCCTCCGGGGCGGTCCCGGGCTGCTCCGCGGCGGGTGCGGTCCCAGCAGGCGCCGCGTCCTCGCCGGGCTCTGCGGCGGCGCCTGCGGCGAACCGTGCCAGCAGATCGCCGGTATGCACGATCTCCTGCTCCTGTTTGAGGATTTCCGCCAGGCTGCCATCCACGGGCGCCACCACCTCGATCACCACCTTGTCGGTCTCGATATCCACCAGCACTTCGTCCCGGGAGGCGGGCTCACCCGGCCGCTTGTGCCATTTTGCGACCGTGCCTTCCTGAATGGACTCGGGAAAGGTGGGCGTGACGATGTCTGTAGCCATCTACGAAATTCCTTGAACAGTTGCGGACCGGATTAAGGCAGGGGTTCCAGCGCCTGATCGATGAAGCGCTGCTGTTCTTCCAGATGAGTGGAAAGATGCCCGGTGGCCGGAGACGCCGAAGCTTCCCGACCCACGTAACGCAAATAGATCTTGTCGTTGATCCGCGCCAGGGCCGCGCGCATGTGGTGTTGCAGGTTGTACCAGACGCCCTGGTTCATGGGCTCTTCCTGGCACCAGAGCACATCCTCGCAATGACTGTAGCGGCGCAGCGTCGCCTCGAGCCCGGTCTCATCGAACGGATAGAGCTGCTCGATGCGCACCAGCGCAATCTGGTCCAGCCCTCTCTTCTCTTGCTCTTCGTAGAGATGGTAGTAAACCTTGCCGGAGCAGAGGATCACCCGGCGTACCCGCGCGGCATCCTGCGAATGGTCGGCAATCACGGTGGCGAAGCTGCCATTCGCCAGCTCCTCGAGCGACGAGGTTGCCAGCCGGTGACGCAGGATCCACTTCGGGCTCATCACGATCAGCGGCCGGCGCAGCGGCCGGATCACCTGGCGGCGCAGCATATGGAACAGCTGCGCTGGAGTGGTCGGGTTGCACACCTGCATGTTGCCCTCGGCGCAGAGCTGCAGGAAACGCTCCAGGCGCGCCGAGGAATGTTCCGGTCCCTGCCCCTCATAGCCGTGTGGCAACAACAGGGTCAAGCCGCTCACACGACCCCACTTCTGCTCGCCGGCGGCGATGAATTGATCGATCACCACCTGGGCGCCATTGACGAAGTCCCCGAACTGGGCCTCCCAGACCACCAGGGCATTGGGGGTCGCTGTGGCATAGCCGTACTCGAAGCCCAGTGCCGCCTCCTCGGAGAGGATGGAGTCATAGATATCGCAGCGCGGCTGGCCATCGCGCAGATGTTGCAGCGGAACGTATCCAATGCCGTCGCGCTGATTGACCACCAGCGCATGGCGGTGGGAAAAAGTGCCACGGCTGGTGTCCTGGCCGGTCAACCGCACCTGATAGTCCTGGTCCAGCAGAGTGGCATAGGCGAGCAGTTCGGCCATCCCCCAGTTCAGCGGCAGGGCACCGCCGGCCATCTTGCGGCGGTCGTCGTAAATTTTTTCCACCTGGCGCTGGAGCACGATGCCATCGGGGATGTGGCAGATCCGGTGGGCCAGCTCCTGCAGTTTCTGCAGATCGAAACCGGTCTCCGCGGGCGTGGTCCAGTCGTGGCCGAGATAGGATGTCCAGTCGACGAACAGCGCGGTATCGGGCGACGACACCAGGTTGTAGGCGACATATTCGCCGCGATCGAGACTGTCGCGATAGGCGTCGAGCATCTCCCGGGACTGTTGCTCGGTGATGATGCCCTCGGCGATCAGGGTCTCGGAGAACAGGGTCCGGGTGGTCTTGTGCGAACGGATGCGTTCGTACATCTGCGGCTGGGTCGACGAGGGCTCGTCGGTCTCATTGTGGCCGCGGCGCCGGTAGCAGACCAGATCGATCACCACATCCTTGCGGAACCGATAGCGGTAGTCCATGGCGACCAGGGCGGCGAACAGTACGGCGTCCGGATCATCCGCGTTGACGTGAAAGATCGGCGCCTGGACCATCTTGGCGATGTCGGTGCAGTACTCGGTGGAGCGCACGTCCTCGCGGCGGCTGGTGGTGAAGCCAACCTGGTTGTTGACCACGATGTGGACAGTGCCGCCGGTCTTGAAGGCGCGGGTCTGTGACAGCTGAAAAGTCTCCATGACCACCCCCTGGCCGGCGAAGGCGGCATCGCCATGGACCAGAATCGGCACCACGGTGCGCCCCTCGGCATCGCCGCGCCGGTCCTGGCGGGCGCGGGTCGAACCTTCCACCACCGGCGAGACGATCTCCAGGTGCGAGGGATTGAAGTTGAGCGCGAGATGGACCTCGCCGCCCGGGGTCATCACATTGGAAGAGAACCCCTGGTGATATTTGACGTCACCGGAGGTGTGGATCACCTTCTTGCCCTCGAACTCCTCGAACAGCTCGGCGGGATTCTTGCCCAGCACATTGACCAGCACGTTGAGCCGACCGCGGTGGGCCATGCCCATGACAATTTCCTTGGCACCGTACTCGCCGGCCCGATAGATGAGCGCATCGATGGAGGGAATCAGTGATTCGCTGCCTTCCAGGCCGAATCTCTTGGTGCCCGGGTACTTGGAGTCCAGGTGTTTCTCCAGACCCTCGGCCGCGGTCAGCCGTCCCAGGATCCGTACCCGCAGCTCGGTGTCGTAACGCGGCCGTGAGCGCTGGCGCTCGAAGCGCTGCTGCAGCCACTGCTTCTCCTCCAGCGAGGTGATGTGCATGAACTCCGGGCCCAGGGTACCGCAGTAGGTAACCTCCAGCGCCTCGATGATCTCGCGCAAGGTGGCCTCTTCCTTGCCGATATACAGTGGACCGGCCTGAAAGGTGGTGTCGAGATCGGCCGGGGTGAGACCGTGGAAGCCCAGTTCCAGGTCGGGAACCTGGTCGCGCTCCATCAACCCCAGGGGGTCGAGACGCGCCTTCTGATGGCCGCGTTCGCGGTAGGAGCTGATCAGCTCGAGCACGCGCACCTGCTTGCGTTCGTGCTCGACATTGATGCCGCCGGAGCCGGGCGCGGGAATGGGGCGGGCCTGGCGCCTGCCCATCAATTCGAAGTGCGCCCGCACTGTGTCATGGGAAATGTCCGGGGTGACCACGCCGTCGACCTGAGGCAAGGCGTCGAAGTAGGCGCGCCATTGCTCGGGGACGGCGTTGGGGTCGTGCAGATAGGCTTCGTACAGGCCCTCGACATAGGCCGCATTGCCCCCCGAGAGGTGGGAGGTGCGCCGAAACCGCTCGACAACGCTCTCTGACATCGGACATTGACCTCGATCAGTCATCGGCCTCGCGCGCAGTGTAACAGTCTCCGGGCGGCGTCCGGCGACTGCTCCGGCGCCAAATCAGGTTCCGCTGCGCAGCAGCAGGGTACGGATATGGCCGATGGCGCGGGTGGGATTCAGCTCCTTGGGACAGACGGCCACACAGTTCTGGATACTGTGACAGCGAAACACGCTGAAGGGATCATCGAGCTCCGCAAGCCGCTCCTCGGCAGCCGTATCCCGGCTGTCGGCGAGGAACCGGTAGGCCTGCAGAAGGCCGGCCGGCCCGATGAACTTGTCCGGGTTCCACCAGAACGACGGGCAGGCCGTCGAACAGCAGGCGCAGAGGATGCATTCGTAGAGGCCGTCGAGCTTCTCGCGCTCCTCCGGCGACTGCAGACGCTCGATCGCCGGCGCCGGGGTGTCGTTGATCAGCCAGGGCTGGATCTTTTCGTACTGGGCGTAGAACTGGCCCATGTCGATCACCAAATCCCGGATCACCGGCAGCCCGGGCAGCGGCCGCAGCACCAGGCGGTTGTTCCTGACGCATTCGGACAGTGGCGTGACGCAGGCCAGACCATTCTTGCCATTGATGTTCAATCCATCGGACCCGCACACGCCCTCGCGGCAGGAACGACGAAAGACCAGGGTCGGATCCTGAGCCTTGAGCAGCTCCATTACATCCAGCACCATCAGATCCTTGCCGCCGGTATCGACCTGATAGTCCTGCATGCGCGGGGCGCTGTCGACATCCGGGTTGTAGCGATAGACACTCACATTGAGCATGGTGGAGGCCCTTCAGTAGGTGCGCGCCGTGGGCGCGAAAGCCGGACGCGTCTTGGGCTCGAAATTGACCGCCCGCTTGGCGGCCTCGCGCGTCTCCGGCAGATACAGGGAATGACACAACCAGTTGTCGTCGTCGCGCTCCGGGAAGTCCTCCCGGGCATGAGCGCCGCGGCTCTCGGTACGCGCCTCGGCGGCAATCGCGGTCGCCTCGGCGACTTCGAGCAGATTTTGCAGCTCCAGCGCTTCGATGCGCGCGGTATTGAACGCCTGGCTGTGATCCTCGAGGCGGACATTGGCGATCCGCTCGCGCAGCTGGCGCAGCCGGTCGACGCCTTCACGCATGTAGTCGCCGCGGCGGAACACGCCGAAGTGATTCTGCATGATGGTCTGCAGTTCGCGGCGCAGCTCTGCGGTGCGCTCGCCATCGTTGTTGTCCTCCAGACGGCGCAGCCGCGTCATGGCTGCCTCCACATCTTCATCGGCGGCGTCACGCAGGGCGACGCCCTCACGCAACGCCTGCTCGATGAACAGCCCGGACGCGCGCCCGAACACCACCAGATCGAGCAGGGAATTGCCACCCAACCGGTTGGCGCCGTGCACGGATACGCAGGCGACCTCGCCGCAGGCGTAGAGGCCGGGGACGATACGATCCTCGCCGTCCGGCCCGCGGCTCAACGCCTGACCGTGAACATTGGTGGGGATGCCACCCATCATGTAATGGCAGGTGGGCACCACCGGGATCGGTTCCCGCACCGGGTCGACATGGGCGAAGGTCTCCGACAGCTCACAGATTCCGGGCAAGCGGCTGTGCAGCACCTCTTCACCGAGATGATCGAGCTTGAGCAGCACATGATCCCCCTCCGGTCCGCAGCCGCGGCCGGCGAGGATTTCCAGGATCATGGAACGCGCGACCACGTCGCGGCCGGCGAGGTCCTTGGCGTTGGGGGCATAGCGCTCCATGAAGCGCTCGCCGTCCTTGTTGATCAGATAGCCGCCCTCGCCCCGGCAGCCTTCGGTGACCAGGACCCCGGCGCCGGCGATTCCCGTGGGATGAAACTGCCACATCTCGATATCCTGCACCGGGAAGCCGGCGCGCAGCGCCATGGCGACACCGTCTCCGGTATTGATATGGGCATTGGTGGTGGAGGCATAGATACGCCCCGCGCCGCCAGTGGCGAACACCGTGGCGCGACACTTGATATGCACCACGTCGCCGGTCTCGATATCGATGGCGATCACGCCCACCACTGCGCCGTCCTGATTCTTCACCAGGTCGACGGCAAACCATTCGTTGAGGAAAACCGTCCGGTTCTTGAGGTTGTTCTGGTACAGGGTGTGCAGCAAGGCGTGGCCGGTACGGTCGGCAGCGGCGCAGGTGCGCGCCGCCTGGCCACCCTCGCCGAAGTTTTTCGACTGGCCTCCGAATGGGCGCTGATAGATACGCCCCTCTTCGGTGCGCGAAAACGGCAGCCCCATATGCTCCAACTCGAACACCGCTTCCGGGCCTACCGAACACATGTACTCGATGGCTTCCTGATCGCCAATGTAATCCGAGCCCTTGACGGTATCGTACATGTGCCACTGCCACTGATCGGCAGGGTCGGCGCTGGCGATGGCGCAGGTGATGCCACCCTGGGCGGATACCGTATGGGAGCGGGTCGGAAAGACCTTGGAAATCACTGCGGTCTTGTAGCCCGATTGCGCCAGCTGCAGGGCTGCGCGCATGCCCGCGCCACCGCCGCCAACGATCACGGCGTCAAAGGAAATCGTGTGTACCTTCGCCATTACCTCAGGCTCCCCAGAGAATTTCGATCGCCCATACCACATAAGCCAGAATCAGCGCGATCGTCGCCAGCTCCAGGGCTATCCGCAACACCGTCGCCTTCGCGCCCATCAGGCGCACGGTCACATAGTCGGTGAGCACCGCCCAGACCCCGATCCAGGCATGCGCAGCGATGGCCAACACAGTCGCCAGGGTCAGCAGGCGCACCCAGAACTGCTGATGGAGCGCCGCCCATTGCAGGTAACTCAGATCCGGGTGCACGGCCAGATAACCCACCATGACCAGGACATAGACGGCGATGACCACGGCGCTGACACGCTGAATCAACCAGTCCGACAGACCGCTGCGGCCCAGGCTGGTAACCGGTTTCACCCCCATAGCCAAACCCCCGTCAGAATCACCAGCACCGCGGTGACAACCAATACCAGGCGCGCGCCCAGCACGCCGCCGCGCAAACTTTCACCGATACCCATGTCCATCACCAGATGGCGGATACCTGCAGCCAGATGGTAGGCCAGCGCCGCCAGCAGCGCCCAGAGCAGCAGCTTGAACCAAGTGCCGGCCAGGATCTCCCCGAGCGCCTCGAAGCCCGCCTTGGAACTCAGGCTGATGTCGAGCATCCATAGCGCCAGGCCCGCCAGGGCCAGCAATACCACTCCGGAAATCCTGTGCAGGATGGAAACATAAGCGGTTATCGGCAAGCGCATGCTGCCAATATCCAGATTCACGGGTCTCTTGTCGTTCACGGCTGCACTGCCTTGGGCTGAATGGGGAAGGAAGGCCCGGAAGTGGGCTCACAAAGGCCGCCGGCAGCACGGCACGCTGCTGCGCTGCAGGATCCAACCGGCGACGGCGGATTATAGAAACAACCTCACTGCGATTACAACGCGGGCCGCGTGGCCCACTAGCCGCCAAATTGACAATGCCGCGGCGGCGGCGGTAGTCTGCGTTGCCTTCTGTAAACTTACCTTTCCTGTCCGCCACACTCCGCCGTCCCGGCCGTTGATTGGAGACGAAGTAGATGACCGAGCCCAAAGCGATTCTCACGATTCCGGGACAGCCCCCCATAGATCTGCCGATCCGCAAGGGCACCCTGGGCCAGGACGTCATCGACATCGGCCCGCTGGGCCAGCACGAACACTTCTCGTTCGATCCCGGCTTTACGGTCACCGCTTCCTGTGAATCGAAAATCACCTATATCGACGGCGACCAGGGGATCCTGCTGCACCGCGGCTACCCGATCGAGGAGCTGGCGGAAAAGTCCGATTACCTGGAAACCTGCTACCTGCTCCTCGACGGCAACCTGCCGAATGCGCAACAGAAGGCGGAATTCGAAAACATCATCACCACCCACACCATGGTGAACCGCTCGGTGGAGCAGTTCCTGTCCGGATTCCGCTATGACTCACACCCCATGGCGATGATGTGCGGGGTGGTGGGTGCCCTGTCCTCTTTCTATCACGACTCCCTGGACATCGCCGACCCGCAGCACCGGATGATCACCGCCCACCGGCTGATTGCCAAGATGCCGACGCTGGCGGCCATGTGCTACAAGCACTACATCGGCCAGCCCTACATGTATCCGCGCAACGAACTCAAATACGCGGAGAACTTTCTCAACATGATGTTCGGCACGCCCTGCGCGAATCGCCCGGTAAGCCCGGTCCTGGCCCGGGCCATGGATCTGCTGTTTCTGCTTCACGCCGATCACGAGCAGAACGCGTCCACCTCGACCGTGCGTCTCGCCGGCTCTTCCGGCGCCAACCCCTTTTCCTGCATCGCAGCGGGTATCGCGGCCCTCTGGGGCCCTTCGCACGGTGGCGCCAACCAGGCGGTATTGGAGATGCTCGCGGAAATCGGCGACGAAAAACACATCGACACCTTCATCCGGCGCGCCAAGGACAAGAACGACCCCTTCCGGCTGATGGGCTTCGGTCATCGCGTGTACAAGAACTTCGATCCGCGTGCCAAGGTGATGAAGCAGGCCTGCGACAACGTACTCGCGGAACTGGGCATCGACAACGACCCGCTCTTGAGGATCGCCAAGCGGCTGGAACAGATCGCCCTGGAGGACGACTACTTCGTCGACAAGAAACTCTATCCCAATGTCGACTTCTACTCCGGCATCATCATGAAGGCGATCGGCATTCCCACCGAAATGTTCACCGTGATCTTCGCCACCGGGCGCACCGTGGGCTGGATCGCGCACTGGAACGAGATGATCAGCAACAGCTACAGGATCGGCCGCCCTCGGCAGCTCTACACGGGCGAGCGGCAGCGTTCCATCACCCCCATCGAACAACGCGGGTAACCGCGCTCAGGCCGGCGGGACCTCCGGCCCGCCCGGCAACGACTGACCACGCAGCAGCTCGGCCACCCGGGGGTCCAGGCTGCGCAGGTGCAGGTCGCGCTGGGGAAAGGAGATCTCCACGCCGTGGCGGCGAAAGGCGGCGTCTATCCCTTCGTGCAGCTCATGGGTGGTGGGCAGTAATTCGGGCATTCCCATGACGAATACCCGCACCTCGAAACTCAAGCTGCTGTCCCCGAAACCCATGAACCAGACCTGCGGCGGCGGATCCTTGAGAGCCCGCGAATTGGTCGTGGCAACTTCCATCAACAGCTGCCGCGCCAGGGCGGTATCCGATCCATAGGCGATGCCCACCGGAACTATGACCCGCAGCACCGGATCGCTCAGCGTCCAATTGACCAACTGATCGGTGATGAAGGCCTTGTTGGGCACGATCAACTCCTTGCGGTCCCAGTCGGTGATGGTCGTGGCGCGGATCCGGATCCGGCTGACGGTGCCGGTCACCGACCCCACGGTGACCGTATCGCCGATCCGAAACGGGCGTTCGAACAGGATGATCAATCCGGAGACAAAATTTGCCACCACTTCCTGCAGCCCGAAGCCCAATCCTATCCCCAGCGCAGCGACCAACCACTGCAGCCGGCTCCACTCCAGGCCGAGCAAATTCACCACCACCAACACGCCGACGGTGATGATCAGATAACGGCTGATCGTATTGGCCGCGTAACGCGCCCCGGCATCGACCTCCAGGCGCTGCAGCACCAACACCTCGAGAAGCCCGGGTAGATTGCGCGCTGCCAGAAAGGTCAGGGCACCGACCGCGAGCGCCAATCCGAGACCCGCCGCCGTCACCGCGGCGAGGGTTCTTTGCTCGCCGCTGCCCGAGACATACTCCCAGAGCACGACTTCGCGCAGTGCCTCCAGCGCCGGCAACAGGTCCGACCAGATCCACCACACTCCAAGGCCCAGCGCCAGCAGCGTGACGATCCGCAGCAGCGCGCTGACCTGGCGGTGGACGGCGGCCACGTCGACGGGTTGAACCTCGTCGATCTCGACCGTGGCCTCGCCCCGAGTTTCGGCGTCCGCTTTGTGCTGGCGCGCCGCATCGCGCCGCGCCAGTGCCTGGCGCTGGGCGATGCGCACCTCGAACAGCCTCAACCCACGCAGCGCGACCTGCCGGGCGAATACCACCGCCAGGAACAGCACCCCGGTGGCGCAGAAACGTTCGAGCACCTGCTGAGCGGTGTAGTAGTAGCCCGCCAGCGCCAGCGCGGCGATCACCAGCGGCGTCAACGCGAACATCCCGAACCACAACGGCCAGAGCTGCCACTGCCAACCATGCCGTCGCACTTCCACGAAATGGGCCGACAACAGCCCCCGCACCGGATGCAACGCCCGCCACACAAACCCCGACACAGCCACTGCCCAGATCACGAAACCGGCCCGGCCGAGGGTGTCTACATGTTGGCCCAGCGCATTGGTGGCACCGACTATGAGCACCGCGACGACCGCTACCGGCAACAGCCAGTACAGCTGCTGCGCCAACCGGCGGCGCAGCCCGGCACTCCAGCCGAGGTGTGCATCCAGCAATCCTCGGTCGCGGCACAGCACCAGGGCCACTTCCAGGACCAGCACCACCCAGGCCGCGTCGCGCAGCCCCGTGGCCAACCCCTGAGAGAGATCGGAGCCCGTCGCCCCGCGCAGCAACAGGGCGCCAAACCCCAGGGTGAGCGGCACCGGCAGAGCCAGCGCCACACTGATCAAGGCCGCCTCCAGCGTGTTCCTGAAGCTATCGCGCTCCGGGTCGTTCACCCACTCGGCCAACCGGCCCAACCGGGTGCGGAGGCGGCGTCGATAGGCATAGCCGAGCACAACCACCACCGCCAATCCCAGCAACAAGCCCGGCTGGCGCTGGCAGGATTGGATGACCGCGCCCGTCAATTCCCACCACACCCGCGGGTTCGCGACTTCCAGCAGGGGCGCAAGCGCGGCGAACGGCCAACGCCAGTCGGGCCGCGGCACATCGGCGATCCAGACCAGGTTGCGACTGAGCAGGGTAGAATAATTGCCCGACAACTCGATCAATTCGCGCTCCAGTTTGTCGAGCGCCCCAAGATCCGCGATGTAGGCGGTATAGGTGCGATCCAGCTGCCCCAGCAGTTCCTCCCGGGTCGCCCACTGCGCGTCGAGCAGCGGGCGCAACCGTTCGCGGTCCTCGGCCGGCAGTTCGCGCACGCGCTCAGCGAGCAGCTGCGGGGCCCGTTCCCAGCGCTTGAGCTCGGCGCGCAACTGCAACTGATCGAAACGCGCCAGCGCAATGGCCTCGCCGCGTTGGCGCAATTCATCCCGGCGCGGAACCAGACTCGGCAACTGCTGCCGTTGTTGATGCAGCACCCGGCCGAAGGCGCCTCCGAGCTGCGCGATCTCCAATTGATCGACGGCGGTATCGTACAGTCCTTGCAGCTCGTCGAATCGCGCGTGCAGTTGCTGCCGCGTCTCGGCAATTTCGTCGAGTCGGGCGATCAAATCCGCGAGCCGCGAGGCCAACCCGGCATTGACGCGGGTTTCGACCGCCACCGCCGGCGGTTGCGCCTCGGCCTGTTCGGTAAGCTGCAGGGCCTGCGCGCGAACCCGCTCCACGATCGCCTGGCGCCTGCCGTCCAGCAGCCGCTGCAACTGCGCCACCCGAACCTCCAGGCCTTCGAGTTCGGCGCGCGCCCAGCGCCGCTCGGCTCTGGCGAGCGCGAGCCGCGGCTCCAGGGTATCCAGTTCGGTATGGAGCGCGGCGACTTGCGCATCCCAGGCCGCAAGCTGCGCCTGGCGCAGGACCTCACGGGCCCTTTCCTCCTGCGACAGGACCCGCCCGGAGGGAGCCTGCCCCAGAGCAGCCGCTCGCTCGGTCTGTACCGCGGCAAGCAGCTGCTGCAACTCGAGCGGCGCGTGCTCCAGTTGCTCGACCTTGCGGGATGCATCCTGAACGCGAATCTGCGCCGCGCCGAGCTCGGCGTTGGCCTCGCTGATCTGCAGATCCAGCACCTGGTAGGGCAGGCTCGGATCCGGCGGTGCGGGCGGATGTTGGCCGGCTAGGCGCCGCTCCAGCTCTCGGGTCCTGGCGGGCACCTGCTGCGCTTCCTGGTTGAGCGCATCGCGTCGTTCACGATGCCGGGCGGCTTCGAGCAGCGCATCCAGCGCGCGGCGATAGTCGGCCAGGATGGCCTCCCGTTCCACCTCCGACAGCGATTCATCACTGGCCAGCGCGTTGATGCGGGCGGTGATCTCCTGTTTGGAGGGCGGACCCGAATCAGCGCCCCAGGCCAGGCTCAGGCACAGCCAGCAGAGCCAGGCCAGCTGCCGGAAGCGGAACTCGCGGGTAACCCGCCCGGCCGCGCAATGGAACATGTCCTCTCCCTTGTCGATTCCTGCTGGGCTGGAGTGGTGACAGCGAGGCCTGCGATCCCCGCGCCGCCCGGATCATAACAGCAGGCCACCACCGGTGGACTTTGCAGCGCCGTCTCCCTGGGCAACAATAGCCGCACTTTCAACCCGGCGCGGGCCCAGATCCGACCGGGATCAAAACGACAACGACCCTCAGCGCAGGGAGGCCACAGAATGAGTCCACGCTCCGTCAAGGCCCCGGACGACCGGGTGATTTTTCTCCAGCAGTTCCTCAAGAATCCACGCCAGATCGGGTCCGTGATTCCCAGTTCGCGCTACCTGGAGCGCCGCGTGGTGACCCTGGCGGAGATTGCTCACGCCAAGACGATCGTCGAACTCGGCACCGGAACGGGCGGCATCACCCGGGCCGTGCTGGCCGCAATGTCCACCGACGCACGGCTGGTGGGCATCGAGATCAACCCGCGCCTGCACCAACTGCTGACCGGTTTTGACGACCCCAGGTTGATCGCTCATTTCGGCAGTGCCGAACAGCTCTCCGAGCTCCTGCACCGACACCAGCTACCCGCCCCGGATGCCATCATCTCGGGCATTCCGTTTTCGACCATGGACCGGGAGCTCGGCAGCCGCATTCTGGCCGCCATCGGCAATGCCCTGGCTCCGGGCGGGCGCTTCGTCGCCTACCAGGTCAGCGCCCAGGTAGCCAGGCTCGCACGCCCGGTGTTGGGCATACCGCGCCGGCAGATCGAGTTGCGGAACATTCCGCCGATGCGGGTGTATCGGTGGGATCAGCCAGCGGAGCTGCCGGCGGTGCGGCGCGCGGTGGGCGCCTGACCGGTCTGGCGCTTCTTCAATCGCCGAGATGGCGGTCGAGTGCTGCGTTGATCTCGCGCTCGATGGTGCCGCGCAGGAAGCCCGCCAGGGGCCCCAGGGAGACGTCCACCCGCAGCTGATCCTCGCCGCAATGGATCTCGGCGTCGACACCGCCGACGCGCCGGTAGTGCACCAGGTCGCCCTGCCAGCGGTAGTCGCCGCCATAACGCGCTACCAGACTGGCCGCCAACGCATCCACGCGGCCGCGTAACTCGGCGCCGCCCAGCCGGTGTCCTCTGCTGATCCGCACCAGTGCCATCCAGCGAAGCGCAGCTAGTCCGCCTGGCGGTTGCGGACCAGCTCGTCGACCACTCCGGGATCGGCCAGGGTCGAAGTGTCGCCGAGGCTGTCGAGCTCGCGGGCGGCAACCTTGCGCAGGACGCGGCGCATGATCTTGCCGGACCTGGTCTTGGGCAACCCCGGCGCCCACTGGATGACATCGGGTTTGGCAATCGCACCGATCTCGCGGGTACACAGGGCCAACAGTTCCTGGCGGAGCTGCTCGGATGGCTCGACACCCGCCATCAGGGTGACATAGGCATAGATGCCCTGTCCTTTGATGTCGTGGGGAAAGCCGACCACCGCGGCCTCGGCGACCTGCTCGTGCAGCACCAGGGCGCTCTCGATTTCCGCGGTGCCCATACGGTGCCCGGAAACGTTGAGGACATCGTCGACCCGGCCGGTGATCCAGTAGTAGCCATCGGCATCGCGGCGTGCGCCGTCTCCAGTGAAGTAGTAGCCCGGGTAGGTCGAGAAATAGGTGTCCAGCATGCGCTGGTGGTCACCGAATACCGTGCGGATCTGGCCGGGCCAGGACGCCTTGATCACCAGATTGCCCGATCCGGCACCCTCGATCTCCCGGCCTTCGCCGTCGAGCAGCGCCGGCTGCACGCCGAAGAACGGCAGGGTCGCGGAGCCCGGCTTGAGATCGGTGGCGCCAGGCAGCGGTGTCAGCATATGACCGCCGGTCTCGGTCTGCCACCAGGTATCGACGACCGGACAGCGAGCCTCGCCCACCACCCGGTGATACCAGACCCAGGCCTCCGGATTGATCGGTTCGCCAACGGTGCCCAGCAGCCTGAGGCTGCTGCGTGAGGTCCTGGTAACAAATTCATCGCCTGCACCCATCAGCGCGCGCAGCGCGGTGGGAGCGGTATAGAACTGGTTGACCCGGTGCTTGTCGACCACCTGCCAGAAGCGGGATGGGTCCGGCCAGGTCGGCACCCCCTCGAACACCAGGGTGGTGGCCCCGTTGCACAAGGGGCCGTAGACGATATAGCTGTGCCCGGTGACCCAACCGACGTCGGCGGTGCACCAGAAGATGTCGCCATCCTGGTAATCGAACACATACCTGTGGCTCATCGCGACCTGCAACAGATAGCCGCCGGTGGTATGCAGCACGCCCTTGGGCTTGCCGGTGGAGCCCGAGGTATAAAGAACGAACAGCGGATCCTCCGCGTCCATCGCCACCGGCACACACTGCGCATCTGCGGCCGCGACCGCCTCCTCATACCAGAGGTCGATTCGCGGGTTCCAGTCGATCTCGCCGCCGGTGCGCTTCAGTACCAGGCAGGTATGCACGTCGGGGCAGTGGCTCAGGGCTACATCGGCATTCTGCTTGAGTGGGATCCGGCGGCCCCCGCGAACGCCCTCGTCCGCGGTGATCAGGACACGGCAGTCAGCGTCCAGGATCCGGTCCTTGAGCGCCTCCGGCGAAAACCCGCCGAAGACCACCGAATGGATCGCGCCGATGCGGGCGCAGGCGAGCATGGCGTATACCGCCTCGGGCACCATGGGCATGTAGATACAGACCCGGTCACCGGTCGCCACGCCCCGTGCGCTCAGCACATTGGCCAGCCGACAGACTTCGTCATGCAGTTCGCGATAGGTCACCTCGCGACTGTCGGCGGGATCGTCGCCCTCCCACAGGATCGCCACCTGATCGCCGCGCTGAGCGAGGTGGCGGTCGATACAGTTGGTCGTGACATTGAGTCTGCCGCCGGCGAACCAGGTGGCCGTGCCGGCACCGAAGTCGCCACCGCAGACGCTGTCCCAGGGCTTCTCCCAATGCAGGAACTCGCGCGCCTGCTCGGCCCAGAAATGGTCCGGGTCGGCCACCGAGCGGCGATACATCTCTTCGTAGCGCGCCCGATCGATATGGGCGGAACGCCGCCAGGATTCGGGCACCGGATAGACGGGAAATTCGGACATCGGCTCCCCCCGCTGTCGAGTTGGATCACGCGCCCGCAGGCGCGCCGCTCAGGACGCGATCTGTACGGGAATCGTGTTCGCCGTCCGCTCGACGCTGTTATCCGCATTGAGATAAACCAGCTTCGGCTTGTGGCGCGCGGCCTCTTCTTCATTGTACTGGCCATAGGTGGCGATGATCACCCGATCCCCGACCTGAACCCTGCGCGCCGCAGCACCGTTCATGGAGATCGTCCGCGAACCGGCCTCGGCGCAGATGATGTAGGTCGTGAACCGCTCACCGTTGTTCACATTGTAGATGTCGATCTGCTCGAACTCGCGCAGGCCGGCGAGCTCCAGCAATTCGCTGTCGATCGCGCACGAGCCGTCGTACCAGAGTTCCGCCTGGCTAACCGTGGCCAGATGCAGCTTGGCTTTCAGCAGAGTACTCAGCACGTTTTCAACCCCCTACCCCAGAGTCAGGGTCACATTATCGATCAGGCGGGCACCCGTGGTGTACATGGCGCCCAGCACCACCATTTCCTCGTCGTCATGCGCCGCCGGATCCAATGTCCTGGCATTGCGGATGCTGACGTAATCGGGTCGAAACCCGGCTTCCTGAATTCGCTCTGCCGCCGCTTCCTCGAGCACCGAAAAATCGCGCCGTCCGAGCTGCGTTATCTGGTCGCGACACCAGCACAGCGTCCGATACAGAACCGTGACCCTGGGCCGCTCGCCGGTCGTGAGATAACTGTTCCGGGAACTCAGCGCCAGCCCGTCTTCATCCCGGGCGATGGGCGCTGCGACGATTTCGACGGAAAGGCACAGATCCTCCACCATTCGGCGAATCACCGCCAGTTGCTGGTAGTCCTTGATCCCGAACACTGCCTTGTCGGGCTGCACGATATTGAACAGCTTTGACACCACCGTAGTCACGCCTTCGAAATGTCTAGGCCGACTGGCGCCGCAGAGTATATCAGTCATAGTTGGCACGACAACCCGGGTCTGATCTGCCATTCCATTCGGATATATCTCTTTTTCCTCGGGGTGGAACAGGTAGTCACAGGATTCCGCCTCCAGCCTGGCCATATCCGCCTCCAGGGTACGCGGATACTGTTCCCAGTCCTCACTGAGCCCGAACTGCAGCGGGTTGACGAAGATGCTGACCACCACCAGGTCGCAGTGCTGTTTGGCCAGACGTACCAGCTGCAGGTGCCCCTCGTGCAGATTGCCCATAGTGGGCACCAGTGCCAGGGTGCGGCCCTGGGCGCGCTCCTCGGCCAGGGCCCGGCGCAAGCTCTCCACCCGGTGGTAGCCGGCCATGACTGCCTCGCCGCTCGATTCCGACATCTTCTTGATCACTCCTCGGCAAAATAATCCCGTGCCAGATTCTCGAATCTGGTGTGCTGGCCCATGAACGCCAGGCGGGCGACACCGATCGGCCCGTTGCGCTGCTTGCCGATGATGATCTCGGCGACGCCCTTGTCGGGACTGTCCTCATGGTAGACCTCGTCCCTATAGATGAACACAATGACGTCGGCATCCTGCTCGATGGCGCCGGACTCCCGCAGATCCGAATTGATCGGCCGCTTGTTGGGTCGCTGCTCCAAGTTGCGGCTGAGCTGCGACAGGGCGACCAGGGGACAGTCGAACTCGCGCGCGATTGTCTTCAGCTCGCGGGAGATCTGCGAGATCTCCTGTACCCGGCCCTCCGTCCGGTTTGCGGCGGACATCAACTGCAGATAGTCGACCAGGATCAACGCCGGCCGCGCCTCCCGATCCAGTTGTGCGGGCGCGGTCTCCGGGTGGTCCCGCTTCAGCTGATCGCGGCGCTCGCGAACCAGCCGCCGCACCCGGTTACGCAACTCCATGGGATTCAGGCCCGCGGTATCATCGATGAACAGCGGGCGATCCTTGAGCCGGGCCGCGGCCCCCGCGAGCTTGTTGAAATCCTCGGGCTCCAGGCGCCCACTGCGCATCCGGCTCTGGTCGATACGCCCTATGGAGGACAGCAAACGCATCACCAGTTGGCTGGCCGGCATCTCCAGGCTGAAGACCAGTACCGGCCGCTGCTGATGGAGCATGGTATGTTCGGCCATGTTGAGCGCGAAGGCGGTCTTGCCCATCGACGGACGGCCGGCGACGATCACCAGGTCGGCGTCCTGCCACCCCGAAGTCATGGTGTCGAGGTCGGTGAAGCCGCTGGCCAGGCCGGTGATCGGCGAATCGTGCTGATAGAGGTCGTCGATGCGTGCGATGACTTCGCGGAGCACTTCGGTGGCATGCCGAAAGCCGCCCTCCTTGGGCCTCTGCTCCATCACCTCGAGCAGGCGCCGCTCGGCTTCGGCAAGCAGCTTACTGCTGTCCCAGCCCAGCGGGTTATAGCCCTTGCGGAGAATGTCGGTGGCCGCGTCGATGAGCCGGCGCACCACCGCACGCTCCATCACGATCTGAGCGTAAACCTGGAGATTGGTGGTGCTGGGCGCATTGTTGACCAGGTCGACGAGGTAGGCGTCTCCGCCAGCCTCGGCCAACTGGTTGCTGTTTTTCAGTGATTCAGCGAGGGTCAGGGCATCCAGCGGTTGGCCCGCCTGGGCAAGACGGCCCATGGCCATGTAGATCGCACGGTGTTCGCGAAGGAAGAAATCGGCCTCCGAGAGCAACCCGGCAACATCGTCGAAGGCCTGGTTGGCGAGCATCAGGCAGCCCAATACCGCCTGCTCCGCCTCCAGCGAATGGGGCAGTTGCGGATCCTCGAGATCCTCCGGCAGCCACTGTGCCATAAACCCGGTCCCCGCGACTCTGTCGACCTCGGCTCCCGCCATGCGGCGGGGATCGGTTTCAGTGCTGTTCGACTACCTGCACCCGGATCTCCTGGAGGATATCGGAGTGCAGCTGGATCCCCACATCGAACTCACCCAGCTCACGGATGGCTCCCGCCGGTAGCTGAACCGCGGTGCGTGGCACCTCGATACCCGCCGCGGCCAGGGCGTCGGCGATGTCCCGCGCCCCTACGGAACCGAACAATCTGCCGCCCTCGCCGGCCACCGCGCTCAGGGTCAGGGTGCCGACCTGGGCGATACGATCCGCCAGCGCCTGCGCCTCACCCAGCCGCCCAGCGGCCAATTGCTCGAGTTCGGCTCGGCGCGCCTCGAAGCGGGCGACATTTTCTTGCGTTGCGAACACCGCCTTGCCCTGGGGCACCAGGTAATTACGACCATAACCGGCCTTTACCCGCACCCGGTCGCCGATACCGCCCAGCCGACCGATTTTTTCCAGCAGAATCACTTCCATCGCCAAGTACCTCGCTCGATTTTGCCAAACTGCCCGACGCTCAGTCCGGGCCGCCCGAATCGTCCTGCCGGCGCGCAAATCTCGCGCGCAGGTCGATCAGGCTGTCGATAAATCCCACCCCGGCCAACAACAGGCCCAGCGGACCCAACAGCAGCACCAGACACACATAAAACACCGCCAGCCAGTGGCTGCCGGCCTGGGAGACTGCCACCAGATGGTGCACCAGTGCCACGCCCCCCATAAACAGCGGCAAGCCCAGCAGGTTGCCCCACGCCGCATAGCCCGCCGGTCCCAGCTGGCAGACTGCCACACCGGCCATCAACGCCAGTGCCACCGGCGCGCTCAACCGCAGCGCGCGCAATTCCTGCCCCAGCCCACCGGGGTTGTAGAGCAGTGCCTGCCACCAGCGCCCCAACAACAGGCTGCCCAGCGCAGTTACCGCCATCACCCAGGCCAACAGGCCCAGCACCAGGGGCACTCCGGGCTCCAGAGTCGGGCTGCGCCCGGCGCTCTGCATCTGCGCGACCAGCCCCGCCAGCATGTCGCGCATCTCCGCCAGCTCCGTAGTCAGCACCTGGCCCAGAGCCAGTGCGGTCAGCCCGCTCGCGCCGCTGAGCGCGAGCAGCGCAAGCTGCCAAGAGGAGCTCGCGCGCAACACCAGCGCCGCAACCATCACCACCACCACGGTGAACAGCGAAGCCCACACCAGCATGGGGGTCACTTCACTGATATAGAACGTCACCACCAGCGGCAGCACCGCCCAGACCCCGACCAGCAGTGTGTCATTGCCGCCCTTGCGCAGGGTGACCAGCGCCACCGCCGCAGGGCTCAGCAGCGGCAGCAGATTGCCCGCGCAAGCTACCAGAGCAGCTCGCGCCCGGCTGGCCATGATGAATTGCGCCAGCGCGCGCACAGGCGCGATCCAGTGTTACTGGTGGCTATCGCAATAGGGGAGCAGCGCAAGAAACCGCGCCCGCTTCACCGCTGTGGCCAGCTGGCGCTGGTAGCGCGCATTGGTGCCGGTGATGCGGCTGGGCACGATCTTGCCGGTTTCGGACACATAGGGGCGCAGCAGATCGAGATCCTTGTAATCGATCTCGGTGATACCCTCCGCAGTAAAGCGGCAAAACTTGCGGCGGCGACTGAATCTGGCCATGCTCAACTCTCCTGGGATTCTGAGGGCTCACGCTCGGCGGTCTGCTCCGGCTCCTCGTTCGCTTCGGCAGCAGCGCGCGCCGCACGCTCGACTTCACGGCGCTCGCGAGCCTCTTTCTCGGCCCGGTCGGCCCGCTCCTCCTTGAGGAACTGAGTCTCCTCGGTCATCGCGCGATCGCGACGGATGACCAGATTGCGCAGCACCGCATCGTTGAACCGGAAGGCGGTTTCGATCTCGTTGATCGCCTCCTGCCCGCACTCAACATTGAGCAGCGCATAGTGCGCCTTGTGCACTTTCTGAATCGGATAGGCGAGCGGGCGCCGGCCCCAATCTTCGCGACGATGGATCGTACCGCCACCGGTTTCGACGATACTGATGTAGCGGTCGATCATGGCACCGACCTGGTCGCTCTGGTCCGGGTGGACCAGAAACACGATTTCGTAATGACGCATTGTGTCTCCCCACGGGTAACAGCCGCCCGACGCTCCGGTGCGGCAAGGAGCCGCCGGCAGGACCGGCGGGGGCGCCATTCTAGAAGCGAGTCGGCCAAATGGCAAACCCGCCGGTACTCCGGCTTGCCCACGAGCACGGCGCTGCCATGCTGCCGGCACCGGGTGAGACGATTGCGTGCCCCCGCGACCACCTGCAAAGCACCAGATTCACCGCGCTAACGCGCGAACCAGCGCTCCTCCAGCTCGGCGCGCAGCACGTTGAGGCGCTTGGCGGAAACCGGTACCCGGGTGCGCAGTTGCTGCGCATAGAGGGACACCAGCAACTCCTCGATGCGATAGCGGAAATCCTGCAGCGCCACCGCCGCCTGGGGATCGCGCTCCGCCGCCGCCGGCTCGTGTGCGCTCCACCAGGCGAGCAGACCCGCGATGACGTCGGCGTTTGCGCGGTCGCGCGCCAGCTGTCCGGGGAGCCTTTCGAAGCGTGCGGTCGCCGCCTGAAAATAACGCGCATACTGTTCGAGCCAGTGGGATTCGGTATCGCGCAGAAACCCCGGGCGCAGCAGAAAATCGAGTTGCGCCCGGCCTTCGGCCACCGCCTCGGGGAAAGGCGCTGCGCGCTCGCCGAGCAGCAGGCGCAATTCACGCAAGCCAGCACTCCAGTCGAGCACCTGCGCCGCCAGACGTTGCGCCACGGCGACCACTTGTCGGCGCCCCTGCTCCAGCCGGGCGGCAAAGGCGGTCGCGTCGCGCGGCACTGGCCCCGCGGCGAACAGCGCCTCCTGCAAGGCCGCGGCAATGGTGTCCTCTACCAGGGTCGCGCGGTCCGGCAGGCCCGCCGCCGCCAGGGACAGGGCGCTGCCGCGAAACAACTCCTTGCGCAGGTATTTGACGGTATCGGCCAGGGCGATGGCCGCCAGGCGCAGCAGGCCGAGACGCGTGGCCGCGGCGGCGGCGGCGGGCGTATCGAACAAGCGCAGCGCGGCACTGTCGCCCTCGTCGACCAACCCCGGATAGGCGCGCACCCGGAGACCGTCGCGAGCCACGCCGAGCGATTCCGGCAGCGCCCCGAAACTCCAATCGCGCAGCCCGGCGCGCTCCGGGTTCTCGCCCTCGGGTGCGCGCAGCGAGGCGCGCACCCGCTCGCGATACTTGCCCTGGAGTTCGGCCAGTTCGCGGCTCTGCTCGAGCACCGCGCCGGCTTCGTCAAGGAGGCGGTAGTTCATGTGGTAGAAGGTTTCGAGTCGTTCCGGCTGCCAGGCGTCGGCGGGCACCCGCTGTCCGGTGGTGCGCAGGATGCGCTCGGCGAGCACAGTGGTCAGGGGGCGGTCTTCGGGCCGCAGGCCGTCGAGCAGCGTATCCACGGTATCCGGAATGGGCACCAGCGGCCGGCGCTGCTGGCGCGACAGAGTCTTCATCAGCTCGACACACTTGTCGCGCAACAGCCCGGGCACCAGCCAGTCGAAACGGTGTGCCGGCACCTGGTGCAGCACTGCAACCGGCACCACCAGAGTGACGCCATCGTCTGGTGCACCCGGCTCGAACCGATAGTCGACGCGGTATTCGATCCCCTGCCAGGACAGCACGCGGGGAAACTGGGCCTCCTCCCCGGCCGCCGGGGCGTTGCGCAGCAGCCGCTCGCGCGGCACGTGCAGCAGCTGGGGGGATTCCCGCTCGGCATCCCGGCGCCAGCGCTCGAAGGCGCGCAACCCGGTGATATCCGCAGGCACACGCTCATCGTAGAAACGCAACAGCTCCTGCTCGTCGGCCACCAGATCGCGGCGTCGGAACCGATCTTCCAGTTCCTCGAGCTCCGCGAGCAACTGTTGATTACGGCGAAAGAAAACGCCCTTGCCGGCGCGTCCATAGCCGCCCTCTACCAGCGCCTCGCGAATGAAGATCTCACGCGCACCGACGGGATCCAGCGCCGCGTAGCCGACCCGCTTGCGCTCCTGGATCACCAGGCCGTAGAGCATCTGCTTTTCCCAGGCCATGACCTGGCCGCTACGGGCACTGTAGTGGGGCTCGCTGTAACTCTTCTTGATCAGATGGGCGGCGAATTCAACCAACCACCCGGGCTCGATGGCAGCACACAGATGGGCATACAGCCGGCTGGTTTCTATCAGCTCCGCGGCCATCAGCCACCGCGGCCCGGTCTTGATCACGTCGGACCCCGGAAAGATCTGCCAGCGCAGATTGCGCGGCCCTTGATACTCGCGCCGGTCGCCGCGCTGTCCGACCTGGGTGAGCAACCCCCGCAACAGCGCGCGGTGGATCTGCCGCGCCGCCGCCGGCTCGGCATTGTCGCGCCAGCCCAGCTCGCGGCAGGCAAGGTGGAGCTGGTGGTGGAGATCCCGCCATTCCCGCAATCGCGCGGGCGACAGATACTGCTGACGGCAATGGCGCTCGAAGGCATTGCGTGAAAGTTCCTGGCGGCGATGTTCAACGTCCCGCCATAGATTGAGCAGGCTGACGAAATCCGAATGCTCATCCGCCCATTGGCGGTGGCGCTCATCGGCCGCCTGGCGTTTGTCGGCGGGACGCTCGCGGGGATCCTGGATACTCAAGCCGGCGACCATGACCAGCACTTCACGCAAACAGCCCTCCGGCCGCGCCGCTACCAGCATGCGCCCCAGGCGCGGATCCACCGGCAACCGACTCAACTGACGGCCAATCTCGGTGAGGCGGCCGTCCGGGGTGATGGCCTCGAGTTCCGCCAGCAACTGGAAGCCATCATTGATCTGCCGTTGATCCGGCGGCTCGATAAAGGGAAATTCGCGAATGTCGCCCAGGCCGAGATCCAACATCCGCAGGATCACGGCGGCCAGATTGGTACGCCGGATTTCCGGGTCGGTGAATTCCGGCCGCGAGGCAAAATCCGCTTCCTCATAGAGGCGCACACAGACGCCGGGGCCCACGCGCCCGCAACGGCCGGCGCGCTGATTGGCGCTAGCCTGGGAGATCGCCTCGATGGGCAGGCGCTGCACCTTGGTGCGGTAACTGTAGCGACTGATCCGCGCCCGCCCGGTATCCACCACATAGCGGATGCCGGGCACCGTGAGCGAGGTCTCGGCGACATTGGTGGCAAGCACCACCCGTACGCCGCGGCCCCGCTGAAAAACGCGATTCTGCTCGGCCAGGCCCAGGCGCGCATAGAGCGGCAGCGCCTCCACACCGGGCAGCGCCAGGCGGCGCAGCTGTACCGAAGCCTCGCGAATCTCACGCTCGGAACTGAAAAATGCCAGCACGTCTCCGCGCTCGCGCGAAGCGACCAGCTCGGCGATGGCCGCCACCGCAGCGGCGACCGGGTCGGCGTCGGCCTCGGGCGGCACATAGCGGATCTCCACCGGATAGCCGCGTCCCGACACCTCGATGATCGGGGCATCGTCAAAATGCGCGGAAAAGCGCGCGACGTCGATGGTGGCCGAGGTGATGATGACCCGCAGATCGGGACGTTCCGGAAGGACTCGGTGCAGATAGCCCAGCAGAAAATCGATATTGAGGCTGCGCTCGTGGGCCTCGTCCAGGATCAGGGTGTCATAGCGCGCGAGCAGGGGATCGCGGGCGATCTCGCTGAGCAGCACCCCATCGGTCATCAGCTTGACCAGTGTGCGCTCCGAGCTCTGGTCCGTGAAGCGAACCTGGTAGCCCACTACACCGCCCAAAGGCGTGCGCAGTTCTTCGGCGATACGGTTGGCGACGGTGCGTGCGGCGATCCGGCGGGGCTGAGTGTGGCCGATCAGACCCCGTGCACCGCGCCCCAGCTCCAGACAGATCTTGGGCAGTTGGGTGGTCTTGCCCGAACCGGTCTCGCCGGCGACGATCACCACCTGGTGATCGCGCACTGCCGCGGCGATCTCCGCGCGCCGCGCCGATACCGGCAGCTCCTCGGGGTAGCGGATGGCGGGCACGCTGGCGCGCCGCTCCGCCACCGAGGCGGCGGACCGGGCGATGCGCTCCCGGATCCGGGCCAGCGCCCGGTCGGCGGGCAGACCCTTGCGGAGGCGGGCTTCAGCCCTGGCCAGATCGCGGGGCAAGCTGATTGCCGCATCCGTGCGGCAGTCCATGAGCGCGGCCCGATCGCGCGCGAGGGGGTCGGACTCCGGCAAAGGCTGCGACGTCACTCGCCGGTCACCTACTTGGCGAGCAGTGCAATACCCTCTTCCAGGCCGCCCAGGGTGAGCGGAAACATGCGGTCCTCGAGAATGCTGCGCACCCGCTGGATGGTCGGCGTATGCTCCCAGTAGTCCTGACGAACCGGGTTCAGCCAGATCAGCTTGGGATAGGTCTCGGCCATCCGCTCCAGCCACTCGATACCCGTTTCCTTGTTGTAGTACTCGACACTGCCGCCGGGGCTTTCCAATTCATAGGGGGACATCGAGGCGTCGCCCACGAAGATCACCTTGTAGTCCGCGGAATAGGTCCGCAGTATATCGATGGTGTCCGTCTTTTCGTTGTAGCGGCGAAAATTGTCCCTCCAGACGTAGTCGTAGAGCGCATTGTGAAAGTAAAAATACTCGAGGTGCTTGAATTCGGTCTTGGTGGCCGAAAACAGCTCCTCACAGGTGCGCACATAGGGGTCCATGGAGCCGCCGACGTCGAAAAAGATCAGCACCTTCACCGCATTGTGCCGCTCCGGCACCATCTTGATATCGAGCAGGCCGGCATTCTTGGCGGTCGAGCGGATGGTATCGTCCAGGTCCAGCTCTTCATCCGCGCCGGTACGGGCGAACTTGCGCAACCGGCGCAACGCCACCTTGATGTTGCGGGTGCCCAATTCGACGCTGTCGTCGAGGTTCTTGAATTCGCGCCGCTCCCAGACCTTGAGCGCCTTTTTCTGACCGCCCTCACCGCCGACACGAACGCCCTCCGGGTTGTAACCGCTGTTGCCGAACGGCGAAGTCCCCTTGGTACCGATCCACTTGTTGCCGCCTTCATGGCGCTTTTTCTGTTCTTCGAGCCGCTTCTTGAATTCCTCGATCAGCTTCTCGAGGCCACCCAGACTCTCGATCTTGGCCTTTTCCTCGTCGGTGAGACTCTTGGCGAATTCCTGGCGCAGCCATTCCTCGGGAATCAGCACATCGAGGAAGTCATCGAGGGTCTCGAGATCCTTGAAGTAAAGCGCGAAGGCGCGGTCGAACTTGTCGTAGTAGCGCTCGTCCTTGACCAGCGCGGTGCGCGAGAACAGGTAAAAATCGTCGATGCTGCCGAACACCACGTGCTGGTCCAGTCCCTCCAGTAGCGTCAGCAGCTCCTTGATGGAAACGGGAATGCCCGCTTTCTTCAGGGCAAAGAAAAAGTTCAGAAGCATTTAGCCACTCTTCTCCCGGCGCGTCATGAACGCCAAACGTTCCAGCAGGTGGACGTCCTGCTCGTTCTTCAGCAGGGCGCCATACAGGGGCGGAATCGCCTTGGTCGGATCACGCTGTTTGAGAATCTCGTCGGGGATATCATCGGACAGCAACAGTTTGAGCCAGTCGACCAGTTCGGAGGTCGAAGGCTTCTTCTTCAGGCCCGGAATCTTGCGCACATCGAAAAAGACGTCCAGGGCTTCATCCACCAGGGACTTCTTGATACCCGGGAAATGCACGTCGACGATGCGCAGCATGGTCTCCCGGTCGGGGAAATTGATGAAGTGAAAGAAGCAGCGGCGCAGAAAGGCGTCCGGCAGCTCCTTTTCGTTGTTGGAGGTGATGATCACGATCGGCCGGTGCCTGGCAACCACCCGCTCACTGGTCTCGTAGATGTGAAACTCCATGCGATCGAGTTCGAGCAGCAGATCGTTGGGAAACTCGATATCGGCCTTGTCCACTTCATCGATCAGCAGCACCACCTGTTCCTCGGCGGTGAAGGCCTCCCACAGCTTGCCCTGCTTGATGTAGTTACGGATGTCGTGCACCTTGTCGCCACCGAGCTGGGAATCCCGCAGCCGGGAGACCGCATCGTACTCGTAGAGCCCCTGCTGCGCCTTGGTGGTCGACTTGATGTGCCAGGAGATGAGCGGCTTGCCGAGCGCTGCCGCCACCTCCTCGGCGAGCATGGTCTTGCCGGTTCCGGGCTCGCCCTTGATCAACAGCGGTCGCTGCAGGGTCACCGCCGCATTGACCGCCATCTGCAGGTCCTCGGTGGCAACGTACCGCTCAGTACCAGTGAATTGCATCTCAATCTCCGCAAACGTTGGAAAATCACCTGTGCCGCATTCTACGGCAACCCTCCGTAGCTTCCAATTCGCGGCCGGGAACCCGCTGGTCAGTCAGCATTCGGCCGCGGGGCGTGGCCATGGACATCGCCAAATCCGGGCTCCCTGCGATGCGCCTGGGCCGCGCGACGATGCGTCTGGGCTGCGCGACTTGGCCACCGGCGACGGCGCAACGGCAGCAGCCAGAACAACAGGCTGATCGCGTAGAGCAGGCCGAACACCGCGAGCAGCGGCAGCACCCCGCGCAACAGACCGTCGCTCTGCGCCGGACTGATGGCGTCGAACAGCATCACTCCCCAGGCGGGCGCCAGATGGTACATGTCCGAATAGGCGAGCATGGGCGTGCCGAGCACGGCCAGCGCGCCACAGCGCACCAGGGCGCGCAGCGGAAAACCGGGCAGCACGCGGGTCAGACGCCAGGTCGGCACCAACAGCAACAGCACCCCGAGATAGTAGGCGACCAATCCCCAGAGATAATTTTCATCGGTGTACACGCAAGATCACTCCACCCAGCGCACGATGTGTTCGGCAAGTGCTTCCGGATGCACGAAGCGCTCCGAGAACACCCGTCCCGCTACCGAAATACCCGCTTCGCGCACCGTCTGCGGATCTCCGGAGACCAGCGGGTGCCAGTCCGGCAGCGGCCGGCCCTGCGCGCGCAGGCGGTAGGCGCAGGTCGCCGGCAGCCAGTCGGTGGCGGTCACCGTGTCCGCGTCGAGCACCACACAGTCCGGCACCCGTTGTCGACGGTGTTGATAGTCGCTACAGCGCACCCGCTCCACGTCGAGCAGACGGCAGGCGACGCTTGTGTAGGCAACGGCGCCGGAATCCATGTCTTCCAGCTTGAGCAGGCAGCAGCGCCCGCAGCCGTCGCACAGCTGCTCCCATTCTTCGGCGTCCAGCTCGGCGAGGCTCTTATGTTCCCAGAATCGCTCCACGACACTCATCCGCGCGGCAGCTTGTCGTTGCGCGCCGCGACCGCCGCCGCGATCGCATCCGAAGAAGGCGGCAATTGCAGATACCAGCCGCGCTCGTGCAATGCTGCCAGCACCTCGCCGGTATCGGCCCGGGCCAGGCGGCGGGCCGCACCCAGTTCCAGCTGCAGGGCCAACTCGGGCACCCCGAATCTGGTCAGCAAATCCTCGGGGACCGGCTCCAGATCCCGGGCCGCGGTGACGTACAGATACATCTCCGCGCGCCTGGGGCTGCGATAGACCCGGCAGGCCAGGGCCCCGGCCGCGCTCACGCCACCTCCGCGGGCCAGCAGCGGACGAACTCGAGCAGGTCGCTGCCCAGGGCGTCGCGGCGCCAACCACTCGCCAGTGCCTCTGGCAGCGCCGGCTGGCCGGCGCTCCAGGAGCGGGCCAACTGTTCCAGCTCCGCCCGCCGGGCGAGCAGCTCCGGAGCGATCGCCAACTGTCGCGCGCGCTCCGCGAGCCAGTCCCGGCAGGCGCGGATCAGGTCGCGCTCGGCGCGCGCTGGCGGCCCCTGGGCGATGGCTTCGGGACAGGCCTCTGCGGGCACCGCGGCGCCGCGTTCCAGCGCTGCCAGCAGGGCGTCGCCACAGGTGCGCACGACCCGGGGCCGGAGGCCGTCGACCGCGGCGAGGGCCTCCCGATCGCGGGGCCGGGCGGCAACCAGCGCCAACAGCTCGGCGTCATTGACGATATGGCCCCGAGGCCGGTTGCGGTGCCGCGCCTCGAGCTCGCGCCAGGCCGCCAGCTCGCGCAGCACCGCGAGGTCCGCCGGGTCCAGGCGGCCGCCACCCTTGACTCGTCGAAACTGCTCCGTGGGCGGGGTCTCCTTTACGGCCTGGGTCAACACCCGCTCCATTTCCTCGGCCATCCAGGAGCTGCGCCCGGATTGCTCGGCGAGCTCCACCAAGCGCAGGTAGACCGGAAACAGGTGATGCACATCGGCCGCGGCGTAGGCGAGCTGAGCCGCGCTCAGCGGCCGCTGCAGCCAATCCGACCGGGTCTCCTGCTTGGCCAGCTCGATGCCCAGCAGCCGTTGCACCAGAGCCCCGTAACCCAGCGAAAATCCTTGGCCGGTCATCGCCGCCGCCACCTGGGTGTCATAGAGGGGCACGGGCCGGCAGCCCAGCTCGTGCTGCAACACCTCCAGATCCTCGGAACAGGAGTGCAGCACCTTGATCACCGCCGGATCCAGGAGCACCTGCGCCAGCGGTGCCAGATTTTCGATCGCCAGCGGGTCGACCAACCACACCTGGTCACCATCGCTCAGCTGGACCAGCGCCAGGCGCGGATGAAAGGTGTCGGTACGCATGAATTCGGTATCCAGCGCCAGGGCCGGCCGGCGCTGCCAGTGGGCCGCCGCGGCCTCCAGCTGGGAGGCACCGGTGATCAGCACGACTTCGGGCACGGAACCGCTCACTGCACCATCTGCCGGCGGCTGGCGAAGGCATGTGACAGGGTACCGCCGTCGACGTACTCCAATTCACCGCCCAGGGGCACGCCATGGGCAATCCGGGTCACCGAAATCCCCAGGGTCGCAGCATGTTCGCCGATGAACTGGGCGGTGGCCTCGCCTTCCACCGTGAGATTGGTGGCCAGGATCAGTTCCGCCACCGGCTCGGCGGCCAGCCGGCGCAGCAGCTGATCGATGCCGATCTCCTCCGGCCCCAGGCCATCGATCGGCGACAGGCGTCCCAACAACACGAAATACCTCCCCTGGTAGGTCCCCGACTGCTCGATGGCGAGCAGATCGGCCGGCGTCTCCACCACGCACAACAGGCTGGGATCGCGCCGCGGATCGGCGCAGATCGGACAGGCCTCGGTCTCGGTCAGAGTCCGGCAATGCCGGCAGCGGGCCACCCGATCGGCGGCCTCGGACAGCACTGCGGCCAACTGCCGGGCACCTTCACGGTCGCGTTCCAGAAGGTGCAGTGCCATGCGCTGCGCACCCTTGGGGCCCACCCCGGGCAGGCGCCGCAGGGCCTGGATCAGATGATCGATAAGCGGGCTGAACATCGCCATCAGAAGGGCATCTTGAAGCCCGGGGGCAGCGGCATCCCTGCGGTCAGCCCGCCCATCAACTCCTTCTGTCTGGCCTCGATCTTGCGCGCGGCATCATTGACGGCCGCGGCGAGCAGATCCTCGAGGATTTCCACTTCCTCCTGCATCAGGCTCGGATCGATACTGACCTGCCGGACGTCGTGACGGCCGGTCATGCGCACCCGCACCAGGCCGGCACCGGCCTCGCCCTCCACCTCCGCAGCGGCGGCCTCCTCCTGCAGCTTCTGCATCTTTTCCTGCATCTGCTTGGCCTGCTGCATCAATTCGTTCAGATCTTTCATGAGCTACCTCATTCGTCGAGGGGAACCACGGTGTCTTCGAGCAACACTCCGTCGAAGTGTTCCACCAGCGCGCCCACCACGGGATCGGCCCGCAGGGCCGCCACCGCGGCGGCATGGCGCTCGCGCCCGGTGCGCAGAGCCGCCGCCCGCGGCGACTCCGACTGCTGATCGCCCACTTCGATCCTGGCGGTGACCGCGGTGCCGAAATACGCGCCCAGCGCTTCCTGCAGACGCCGGCGGTGACCGTCCTCGTACAGCGAGGCACTGCCGGCATCGAGCCGGAACACCAGCTCCGTGCCGGTTACGGTCACCAGTTCCAGGTTGTCCGCCGTGTTGCCAGCCACCCCGCCCAGGCGCAGCGCGCCACAGACCCGGGGCCAGTGACGCGGCACGAATTCCGCCAGGGTAAAGCCGTCCCCGGCGGCGCCGGCCACCGATACAGGCGCCGGCTCGGGCTCGCTTCGAGCCGCACGCGGCGGCTCAGGCTCAGGCTTTTTTGCCGCAGGCGGCACCTCCGGCGCCGCTCGCTGATGCCCTGTCGCAGACCCGACTTCCGCCACCGCCGGCTCCGGTTGGAAGGCCAGTTGGCGCAGCAGGATCATCTCGAAACCCACCCGTGGATCACCGCTGTAGGGCAGATCCCGCCGGCCCAACAGACAGATTTGATAGAACAACTGTACCGCTTCCGGTGCCAGGTCGGCCGCCAACTCCCGGATCGCCGCGCCCTCGGCACCGTCCGCGGGCAGCGCCTCGGGAACGGTCTGCGCCACCGCGACGCCATGCCAGAGGGCGATCATCTCGGCGAGCGCAGCACCGTAATCCGGCGCCAACTCGGCAAACCCCTCGACCAGCGCGAGCACTCGGGGACCATCGCCGGCCGCTATCGCCTGACAGAGGGCCAGCACCCGGGAGCGGTCGATGGTGCCCAGCATGGCGTTGACCTCGGCCTCCAGCACCTGTCCGCCGCCCTGCGCCACGGCCTGGTCGGTCAGACTCAGGGCGTCCCGCATACTGCCGTCGGCAGACCGCGCCAGGGCCCAGAGACCGGCCTCCTCGAAGGGGACGTTCTCCTCTCGCAACACCGCGGACAAATGCCCCTGGATCCGCTCCGGTGTCAGATTCTTGAGGCTGAACTGCAGGCAGCGCGACAGCACCGTCATCGGCAGCTTCTGTGGATCCGTGGTGGCGAGCAGAAACTTCACATGGGGCGGCGGTTCTTCGAGCGTCTTCAGCAGCGCATTGAAGCTGTGCCCGGAAAGCATGTGCACCTCATCGATCAGGTACACCTTGAAGCGCCCCCGGGTGGGCAGGTACTGCACGTTGTCGAGCAGATCCCTGGTGTCCTCGACCTTGGTACGAGAGGCGGCGTCGACCTCGATCAGGTCGACGAAGCGCCCCTCCGCCACCTCCACGCAGGCCGAGCAGGTGCCGCAGGGCGTAGCACTGACGCCGGTTTCGCAGTTCAGGCACTTGGCAAGGATGCGGGCGATGGTGGTCTTGCCCACGCCGCGGGTACCGGTAAACAGATAGGCATGATGCAGCCGGCCCTGATCCAGGGCGTTGATCAGCGCCTTGAGGACGTGCTCCTGCCCCACCATCTCGGCGAAGACACGGGGCCGCCACTTGCGGGCCAGCACCTGATAGCTCATGCGGGATTACGCCCTTGGCATCGGCGTCGTTGCGACCGGCAGCCATTATAGGCCGACGGCGACCGCCGGCGCGAAAGCCATGCCAGCGGCGGGAGATTGGAGACGGCCCCTGCCAGCCGACCCCCGGCACGCGAAGTCGCCGCTACCGTTGCTCCCTTCCGGGCCTGGCGGGGTTCACGGGTGTTCGCTGCGGGGAACCAACAGGGGCCGCCATTGCGGGCGGCGATTATCCGGGTTGGCCCCGGGCAAAGCAACCGGGAGCCTTGACCAATGACCCAGGAGCCTGAACGGGGGCCTGATTCCAACGCTCCCCGGCGAACCACTTCGCGATCTTTCGGTGGATGCGCCTGCGGCTTATCCACCCTACATCACCGTCCGCTGCGCGCGGTCGGGCCTGAATCAATCGCAGGGACCGATGCGCTTGCCCTCCCAGGTCACCTCCATGGCAAACGGCTGACCGCCCATATCGGCGCTCATGGTCATGCGCCCGCTGGCGCTGTCGCCTCTGGATTTGAACTGGCCCTCGGCCTGCATCGTCATCTGTTCCATCTGACAGGACATGGTCCAGGTCATGGCGTTGCCGCTGACCTCGTGCGACAGCAGGCGGCACTCGGCGGACTTCGCCATCTCTTTGGTGGGATCGAAGCTCTCCTCGCGCATGCACTGGGTACTGGAAAAGGTTCGCGGCCCGGTAAAGGGGTTACTGGTGGTGCTTTCCACCTGCCACTTGCCCGGCTCGACGCGGATGGTTTCCGCCCGGGCCGGGCCGCCGGCGGCCAGCAATGCGGTCACTGCCGCGAAGATTGCGATTCTGTTCGGAGTCATGCTCTGTTCCTTGCCAGCGAAGACGAGATCCTGGCGGTCCACCGCGGTGGCCCGCCGCCGGGATTGTGCGCAAATTTCGTCGCCACCTCCAGCGGCGGCGCCAACTGTTGTGCGCCCTCCTGCTCGGGTACCATCCGCGCCAAAGTATCGGAGCCAAACCCGGATGAGTTTTCGCAAGATCCACGCCCTGCTCGTGCTGGGGTTGAGCTGTGCGCTCGCACTGTCCGCCTGCGGCGGCGGCGAAACCCGCGTCGAGGCCGGCGACCGCGAGCAGATTCTGCACTGGGGCAACGGCGCCGAGCCCCAGGAGCTCGATCCCCACATCGTCACCGGCGTGCCCGAGCATCACATCATCATCGCCCTGCTCGAAGGCCTGGTGCTCAAGGATCCGGCCACCCTGGAGATCATCCCGGGCGTCGCCGAGCGCTGGGAAATCAGCGCCGACGGCCTGATCTACACCTTCCACCTGCGCGCCGACGCGCGCTGGTCGAACGGCGATCCGGTGACCGCCGGCGACTTCGCCTGGTCGTGGCGGCGGGCCCTGACCCCGAGCCTGGGCAACCTCTACGCCTACATGTATTTCCCGATCCGCAATGCCGAGGCCTTCGCTACCGGGAAGATCGATGACTTCGATCAAGTCGGCGTCGAAGTGCTGGACGAACATACCCTGCGGGTGACCCTGAACCACCCCACACCCTACTTCCTCCAGCTGCTCGACCACTACAGCATGTTCCCGGTGCACCGCGCCACGCTGGAAAAACACGGCGATCCCTTCCAGCGCGGCAGCGACTGGACGCGAGCGGGCAACTTCGTCGGCAACGGGCCCTTCGTACTCGCGGAATGGCAGCTCAACAAGGTGGTTGCGGTGGACAAGAACCCCGGCTACTGGGATGCCGAACGGGTGCGGCTCAACGGCATCCGCTACTATCCGGTGGAGAACGTCTCCACCGAGGAGCGCATGTTCCGCGCCGGCCAGCTGCATGTCACCGGCTCCATTCCGCCGGACAAGATCGCCGTGTACCGCAAGGAGTCTCCCGAGCTGTTGCGTACCGAGCCCTACCTGGGTAACTACTTCTACCGCTTCAACCTCGACGTGCCCCAGCTGGCCGACCCCCGGGTGCGGCGCGCCCTGGCGATGAGCATCGATCGCGAGCAGATCGTCGAGCACGTCACCCAGGGAGGCCAGATCCCCGCCTACGCCTTCACTCCCCCGGACACGCTCGGTTATACCGCTCCCCCCGCGTTCGCCCATGACCCGGAGGCGGCGCGCGCGCTGCTCGCCGAGGCCGGCTATCCGGGCGGCCAGGGCTTCCCGCCCACCGAACTGCTCTATAACACCAGCGAGGGCCACCGCAAGCTGGCGGTGGCCATCCAGCAGATGTGGAAGCGTGAACTCGGCATCGAGATCACCCTCAACAACCAGGACTGGAAGGTCTATCTGGACAGTGTCAACAACGGCAACTACCAGATCGCCCGCGCCGGCTGGATCGGCGACTATGTGGATCCCAACAGCTTTCTCGACATGTGGGTGACCGACGGCGGCAACAACCGCACCGGCTGGAGCGATCCCCGTTACGACCAACTGGTGCTGGAGTGTGCCCCCAGGGCGCCGGACCGCGAACGGCGCTATCGGTGCTTCCAGGAGGCCGAAGCCCTGCTGATGGAAGCCATGCCGATCATCCCCGTCTACTTCGCGACCCGCAACTACCTGACCCGGCCCAGCGTGCGCGGCATGCCACCCAACCTGCTCGGCTATCCGCTGTTCAAGCAGATCCACCTGCAGGCGGCAGACTGAGCCCCATGCCGCGCTTCATCCTCCACCGCCTGCTGCAGGCGCTACCCGTGCTGCTGGTGGTGGTGACCGCGACCTTCTTCCTGGTCCGGTTGGCACCGGGCGGTCCCTTCAGCGACGAGAAGGCGGTGCCCGCCGAGGTGCAGCGGGCCCTGGAGGCGCGCTACCGGCTCGATCAGCCGCTGGCCTCCCAGTACCTCAGCTACCTGGGCGACCTGGTGCGCGGCGACTTCGGCCCGTCGTTCCGCTATCCCGGGCGCAGCGTCGACGAGATGATCTTCGCCGGCTTGCCCACCACTGCCGAGCTCGGCCTCTACGCGCTGCTCATCTCCCTGGTACTGGGTACGGCCGCGGGCGTGGTGGCCGCGCTGCGCCCCAACAGCGCCCAGGATTACCTCCCCATGTCGGCGGCCATGATCGGCATCTGCCTGCCGTCCTTTCTGCTCGGCCCCCTGCTGATTCTGGTGTTCGGCATCTGGCTCGACTGGATGCCGGTGTCCGGCTGGGGCAATGTCCCCGGCGACAAGATTCTGCCCGCTCTGACTCTGGCATCCGGCTACACCGCCTATGTGGCGCGGCTGTCGCGCGGCGGCATGCTCGAGGTGCTGTCCCAGGACTACATCCGCACCGCGCGCGCCAAGGGCCTGCCGGAGTGGATCGTGGTGCTCAAGCACGGCCTGCGCGGCGGCCTGATCCCGGTGGTGGCCTTCGCCGGCCCGGCCTTCGCCGGCCTGCTGTCGGGCTCCTTCGTGGTCGAGACCATCTTCCAGATCCCGGGTCTGGGGCGCTTCTATGTACAGGCGGCCTTCAACCGTGACTACACCATGATAATGGGCACCACCATCTTCTTCGCCGTGCTGATCGTGGCCTTCAACCTGCTCGCCGACATCGCCGCGGTCTGGCTCAACCCGCGCCTGCGCCACCAGTACCGGAAGCGCGCCTCGTGAGCGACGAGGCACTGCAGGCCGAACGCGGCGTCTCCCTGTGGCGCGACGCCTGGCTGCGGCTGCGCCGCAACCGTCTGGCGGTAGCCGGCGGCGTGACGCTCATCCTGCTCTGCGTGCTGGCCCTGCTGACGCCCTGGATCGCACCCTACGACTACCGCGCCCAGGATCTGGCCCTGGGCGCCTCGCCACCTTCCGCGGCACACTGGCTGGGCACCGACACTCTGGGCCGCGACCTGCTCACCCATGTGCTCTGGGGCGGACGCATCTCGCTCGCGGTGGGCTTCGTCGCCACCGGGGTCGCGCTCTTGATCGGCGTGCTCTACGGCACCATCGCCGGCTACGCCGGCGGCCGCGTCGATGCGGTGATGATGCGCCTGGTGGACATCCTCTACGCCCTGCCCTTCATGATCTTCATCATCCTGCTGATGGTGATCTTCGGCCGCAACCTGGTCCTGCTGTTCCTGGCCATCGGCGCCGTCGAGTGGCTGACCATGGCGCGCATCGTGCGCGGCCAGGTGCAGACGCTGAAGCAACAGGAATTCATCGAGGCTGCGGTCTCCCTGGGGCTGTCGCGCTGGACCATCATCCGCCGCCACCTGATTCCCAACACCCTGGGGCCGGTGATCGTCTACACCACCCTGACCATTCCCAGCGTGATGCTGCTGGAAGCCTTTCTCAGCTTCCTGGGCCTGGGCATCCAGCCGCCGGCGAGTTCCTGGGGACTGCTGATCTCCTACGGCGCAGAGACCATGGAGGAATATCCCTGGCTGCTGATCTTCCCGGGCGTCGCCCTGTCGATCACGCTGTTTTCCCTCAATTTTCTGGGCGACGGCCTGCGCGACGCCCTGGATCCGCGGATCGCCAAGGACTGAGTCATGGCATTGCTCGAAGTCGAGGATCTGTCGATCTGGTTCCATACCCGCAACGGCGTGGCGCGCGCTGTCGAAGGGGTGAGCTTTGCCCTCGACGCCGGCGAGACCCTGGCCATCGTCGGCGAATCCGGTTCCGGCAAGTCGGTGTGCTGTTACAGCCTGCTCGGGTTGGTGCCCATGCCCCCGGGGCGCATCGAATCCGGCAGCGCGCGCTTTGCCGGCCGCGACCTGCTGCGCCTGCCGCCGCGCGCGCTGCGCGCGGTCCGCGGCAACGAGATCGCCACCATCTTCCAGGATCCCATGACCTGTCTGAACCCCTTTCTGACGTTGGGGGAGCAGCTCATGGAGCCGCTGCGCTACCACCGCAAAGTGAGCCGCAAGGCGGCCCGCGCGCGCGCCCTGGAGCTGCTCGACGAGGTCGGCATCGTCGACGCCGAGCGCCGCTTCGACGCCTACCCGCACGAATTTTCCGGCGGCATGCGCCAGCGCGTGATGATCGCCATGGCGCTGGCGCTGATGGCCGCGATCGGCACCTATATGTCCGGCTATCTGGCAGACAAATATGCCAAGCGCTTTCCCAAGGCGCTGGCGCTGATCCCGATGTTCGCGCTGATCGGCGTGATTCCGATGCATGTAACCGGCTATCTGGCGGAATCCCTGTGGCTGGCGGTGCCGCTGATGATGGTCGGGCAGATGCTGCTCTATACCTATCTCTGCCCGCTCTATGCCTGTCTCTTATACACATCTCCGAGCCCACGAGACTAGGCATGATCT
>CAJXRS010000004.1 GCA_913060555.1 uncultured Gammaproteobacteria bacterium
CGCCGATCTCGGCGGCGACCGCCTGGCCTTCGTCGTCGAGCAGGTCACAGAGCATCACCTTGGCGCCACGTTGGGCAAACAGCCGCGCCTCGGCGGCCCCCTGGCCGCGTGCGGCGCCGGTGATCAGGGCCACTTTACCGGTAAGATCGCTCATTGGGTGTTCCTCCTGTGTGTTGGGGTCTTGTGCGGTCCGGGTGAGCCGGATCGAGAAGCATACAAACAATAAACCCGCCGAAGGGCGGGTTTATTGCAATTCGACTCCGCTTGGGTTCACCCCAAAGAAAAGCCTGCAGTCAGACCGCCGTCGGCGATGAACTCAGATCCGGTCGAGTAGGAGGCGTCATCTGAGGCCAGATAGGCGGCCAGGGTGGCCATTTCCTCGGACTGGCCGATACGCCCCAGCGGGATCTGCTTGAAGGCGTCAGCGGCTTGTTCCTCGCTGAGTCCGGTATCGTCGAGAATCTTGGTCTGTACACCGCCGGGATGCAGAGAGTTCACCCGGATACCGTACTTGCCCAGCTCGAGGGCGGCGACCTTGGTCATGCCCCGGACCGCGAACTTGGTGGCGCAGTAGGCGGTGGCGCCATACATGCCGATCAGGCCGTCGATCGAGGAGATATTGACGATCGAGCCGCCGCCGGCGGTTTTCATGGGCCCGACCACTTCGCGCATGCCCAGGAAGACGCCGACCTGGTTGACATTGATCACCTTCATGTAGTCGTCGAGGCTGGTGTCGCCAACTTCCTTGACCGTGGTGATGATGCCGGCATTGTTGATCAGCACATTGAGCTTGCCGAACTTGTCCACCGTGGCCTGGACTACCTTTTTCCAGTCGCTTTCGCTGGTGACGTCGAGGCGCATGTAGGCGGCGTTGGCGCCGATCTCGGCGGCGACCGCCTGGCCTTCGTCGTCGAGCAGGTCACAGAGCATGACCTTGGCGCCGCGTTGGGCGAACAGCCGCGCTTCCGCCGCGCCCTGGCCGCGTGCTGCACCCGTGATCAAGGCTACCTTTCCTTCCAAGCTGCTCATTGCTTTTCCCCCTGTCGATGATGATTAGTGGTTTGATGGTTGATGGTTGATGCGCCACCCGGACCCCTTTGGGGGTTGTCCGGAAATGCCGTCGAGGCGCGTCAATATAGAAGTTTTTGGGCCGAAAGGCGAACTCCCGGGTCGGGTTACCTGCCGGTAGAATGTGTACAATCCAGGGTTATGCGAGGCACTGATTCCCATTACGTTGATGCAATATGGGATTGCCGAACGCGGATTGTTTGCCAACCATAGGGGCTGGATGTATTCGAATTCGGCGGCGCATCCCGCCAATGCCAGCAACAATGCCAGTAACAAATGCCAGTAACAGAGGAGTGCAACCATGGCGCGATTGAGCCAGCTCAGCCGCTCGGTGGCGGGCAAGGTGGTCCATGTCACCGGGGCCGCCAGTGGCATGGGACGGGCGACCGCGTACCTGTTCGGCGATGAGGGCGCCAAGGTCGCGGTCACCGACCGCTTCGGTGAGGACGCCGAGCAGGTGGCCCAGGCGATTCGCGACGCCGGGGGTGAGGCCGAGGCCTGGGAGCTGGACGTCGCCGACCCCGACGCCATCGTCAATGTCACTCGCGCCATCGGTGACCGCTTCGGGGGTCTCGATATCCTGGTCAACAACGCCGGGGTCGGGGTGTTCTCCAAGATCGACGGCGACCGCTACGAGGAAAAATGGAGCTGGGGCATGGATATTCTGCTCAATGGCCCCATGCGCCTGGTCCGCGCTTCCCTGCCCATGATTCGCGCATCCAGCCACGGGCGCATCATCAATATCGCCTCCACCGAGGGCCTCGGCGCCACCCAGGGGGCGAGTGCCTATACGGCGGCCAAGCACGGCGTGGTCGGTCTGACGCGCGCGCTCGCGGTGGAGCTGGGGCGCGAGGGCATCACCGTCAATTGCGTGTGCCCCGGACCCATCAACACCAAGCTCACCAGCTTTATCGACGACCAGGACAAGGCGACCTTCGCCCGCCGCAGGGTCGCCCTGCAGCGCTACGGCGAACCCGAGGAGGTCGCCCACGCGACCCTGAATTTTGCCCTGCCCGCCGCATCTTTCATGACCGGGACAACCTTGCAGGTCGACGGTGGCCTGTGGATCCGCAATGCCTGAGGAGGAGTTTGCCATGACCACCAGTTGGCAGATCGGCGATGTCCGGGTCACCAAGATCGTCGAGGAGGATGCCCCGGTTCCCGGGCCCTTTGTCCTGCCGGACGCGCTGCCCGAAAGCCTGGGCGAAATTCCCTGGCTGGCGCCGAACTTCGTCACCGAGAAGGGTTGGCTCAAGATGTCGATCCACGCCCTGGTGATCGAGAGTCAGGGACTGCGCATCCTGGTGGATACCTGCGTCGGCAACGACAAGGAGCGCACCACCAAGGCCTGGTCGATGCGCTCGGGTCCGTTCCTGCGGGATCTCGCGGCGGCCGGGTTTGCCCGCGAAAGCATCGACTATGTAATCTGCACGCACCTGCACGTGGATCATGTGGGCTGGAACACCATGCTGGTCGACGGCCACTGGGTGCCCACCTTCCCCAACGCCCGCTATCTGTTCGGCCGCACCGAATGGGAGGCCTGGAACGCCGATCCCCAGGACGAGCACTTCGGTCCGGTGATGCAGGATTCGGTGACCCCGATCCTGGACGCCGGGCTCGCCGATCTGGTGGCGAGCGACCACCGTGTCAACGACCAAGTCTGGTTCGAGCCGACCCCTGGCCACACCAAGGGCCACATCAGCGTGAGGATTGCTTCGCGGGGTGCGGATGCCGTCATCACCGGCGACATGACCCACCATCCCTGCCAGTTCGCGCGCCCGGAGTGGCGCTGCTACGCCGACTACGACGCCGCGGCGGCGATCCAGACGCGGCGGGATTTCTACGCCCGCTATGCCGATACCGGGGTGCTGGTGATCGGCACGCATTTCTCGCCGCCCACCGCCGGCCATATCCTGCGCGACGGCGACAATTACCGACTCGACTGCTGAAGATTTGCTTGGGATTTGCTTGGATAGGTGAGGACGGATCATGAAGGCGACGCGTTTTATCGAAGTGGGGCAGCCCATCCAGTTGGTGGATCTCCCCGATCCTGAAGTCGGGCCCACCGAGGTGCTGGTGCGGATTTCCGGCGCCGGCGTCTGTCACTCCGATCTCCACGTCATCGACGGCGAAGTCGGTGTGCGTCAGAAGCCCATCACCCTGGGCCATGAAAACGCCGGCATCGTGGAGCGCGTCGGCAGCCTGGTCACCGAGGTCAAGCCCGGCGACGGCGTGGCGGTATTCGGCGCCTGGGGCTGCGGCGTCTGCGCGCTTTGCGAGCAGGGCGAGGAAAACCTCTGTCAGAAGCCGATTTATCCCGGCGTGATGGTCGATGGCGGCTGGGCGGAAAAGTTGCTGGTGCCGCACCCGCGCAATCTGGTCAAGTTGAATGGCCTCGATCCGGTCATCGCCGCGCCCCTCACCGATGCCGCGCTGACGCCCTATCGCGCCGTGCGCAAGGCGCTGTCGCGGCTCGGTCCGGGCCGTACGCTCGCCATCATCGGGGTGGGCGGATTGGGCCACATGGCGTTGCAGATCGCGCGCGCCCTGACGCCCGCGACCCAGCTCATCGCGATCGATGTCAGCGACGCAAAGCTCGCCATGGCCAAAGAATTGGGCGCGGACCACTGCATCAACGCACAAACGGAGGTCGGAGCGGCGGTGAAAGCGGCCACCGGCGGCGCGGGCGCCGATGCGGTGATCGACTTCGTCGGCAATGACGCCACCCTCGCCAACGCGGTCGCCAGCGTCGCCATCGCCGGCAAGCTGGTGGTGGTGGGCATAGCCGGCGGTACGCTGCCGTTTTCGTTCTGGAAAATTCCGCTCGAATGCGAGGTTACCACCAGCATCTGGGGCAACCGGCGGGAACTGAAGGATGTGCTGGAACTGGCCCGGCGCGGTCTCATCGCTCCGCACATCGAGCGTCAGCCGCTGTCGGCCATCAACGAGGTGATCGCCCGCCTCCACGCCGGCGACGTGCGCGGCCGCGTGGTGCTCACGCCGTGACCGACTCCCGCCACCGCGCAGCAAGTGAGGAGGATTAGCCATGCCATTGTCCGCGCCCAAGGCGCGCCGTCATCTGCACACCCGCACCATCCAGCTGGAAGGCTATTTTCGCGACGATGGCCTATTCGACATCGAGGCCCATATCGTCGATCGCAAGACCTACAGCTACGACAGCCGTTGGCGTGGGATCGTCGCCGCGGGTCATCCGGTGCACGACATGTGGCTGCGGCTGTCGGTGGACGGGGATCTGGTGGTCCGCGAGGTGGACGCCGCCATGGACGTCCAGCCCTACACCATGTGCTCGGACATTCTCGGTAATTTCCAGCGCCTGGTCGGGCTGCAGGTGGGTGCCGGCTGGAACCGCAAGGTGCGCGAGCGGGTCGGCGGCGTCGAGGGCTGCACCCACATTGCCGAGCTGCTGGGGCCGATTGCCACCGTGACCTTCCAGACCCTGGCCGGCGACTATCCGCGCGAGTTGATGGGCAAGCCGCCACGCGAGCGTGGACTGGATTCCGCAGCACAGGACGACGGCGCCCTGTTCATGATCAATGGCTGCCACACCTGGCGCAGCGACGGCCCCGTGGTGCGCCAGGACTACCCCGGTCATTACACCGGCGAAGATCGCGTGAGAATCGTCGGCGAGACCGATTCCTGATGGGTGTCGGGGAGGCGTCATGAGCGGCGAACTGGGCGTCAAGCAGTACGGCCGCGTGGTGCGCATTCCCTCGCCCACGGGGTTCAGCGTCGGCGACATCAACAGCTACGTCATCCTGCCGCCGGAGGGCTCCGAGCAACTGGTGCTGATCGATACCGGGGTCGGTAGCCAAACCGCCTGGGATGCCCTGCAAGCCGGGCTGGGCCAGTTCGGTTATCGCGTCGAGGATATCCGCCTGCTGTTGCTCACCCACGGCCATACCGATCATTTCGGTCAGGCGACGCGCATCCGCGAGGTCTCCGGCTGCGAAGTCTGGGGTCATGAGGCGATCGACATGACGGTGTCCCGTTACCTGCCTTCGGCCGAGGACGAGGCGCGCGAGCGCGTCTTTCTGCGCCGGCTCGGTCTCGACGATGCGCTGTACGACAAGGCCTATGCGTACCGCTCCTACATTGCCGATGTCTACACACCTTGCGAGCCCGATCGCCTGCTGGCGGACGGCGACCGTATTGCCGTCGAGGACTTCGAGCTGGAGACCATCCACACGCCGGGTCACTGCCCCGAAGAGGTGGTCTACTGGCAGCCCGACAGCCGTCAGATGTTCTCCGGCGATCACCTGCTGCCCGACATCACGCCGGTGTGCCTGTTGCACATTCCCGCGACGCCCGATGGCGTGCGCACCCATGCGCTCACCCAGTATTACCAGTCGGCGGACAAGATACTGCCGCTGGACGTGCGCACGGTTTACCCCAGCCACGGCGACGTGTTTCGCGATCATCGCGAGTTGATCGCGGGCTACAAGTTGTCCACCGACCGACGGCTGTTGAAAATCGCGCGCATATTGGAGCAGCACGGCGCGCTCACCCCGCTTGAAGTGGGGCAGTATCTGTTTCCCAAAGCCTGGGAAGCTCAGCTCTATGCGGTGATCTCCGAGGTGATGGGGCATCTCGACATGCTGCTCGATTACGCCATGGTGGAGACCGAAGAGCGCGGCGAGTTGCTCCGCTATCGCCTGTTGCGGGTACCCGGGCCGGGCGAAATTTTCGGCGCGGCGGCCTAGGCCCGTCCATATCAGGACATGACCATGCTGAAACATACCAAATCCAACGAGCTCATCGGCACCTCGCCACGCGCGTTCGAGGATGCCTTGCAGGCGATTCTCACCCGCGCCAACCAAACGCTGCGCGGCGTGCGACGCCTCGATGTGATTGCCAAGGAAATCGAGGTGAATGCCGCTGGCGAACTGACCTACCGGGTGCGTGCCCGGTTGTGTTTCGACGTCACGCCACCCGACGAACTGCATCTATGATTTCCGTGGGGAGAAGATCGCCATGACTGTGTCCAGTATTTCGACCCTTACCGCCAGCTCGCCGGAGGGCTGGCAGGATGCCGTCACGCGCGGCATCGCGCGGGCCCGCAAGACCCTGCGCGGCATTCACAAGGTCGAGGTGATTGCCGAGCGCGCGCTGGTCGAGCGCGGCGAAATAAAAAGTTACGAAGTCGAGCTCAAGATTCTGTTCGCGCTCGATGACTGACGGTTTGTCGAGCGCAGGATGCGCGCCGTTGCGGCGCGCATCCATAAATTAGCAGCTGGTTGAAAAACGGCGCGCAGCGACCGAGACATATCAAATAGATAGGCGAGGGAGCGAGCACCGCGCAACGAAGCAGATGGCTGCCGCAGCAGTTTTTCAACAAGCTGTCAGAGGCCCGCAGGGCCCGGGGGGAGGAAGTCATGGCGCAGGCCACCGTGTTTGCCAACGCGCGTCTGATCGACGGGCTGAGCGCCAGCGCGCGCACCGGCGTGTCGATCCTGGTCGAGGGCGAACGCATCCGCCAGGTGTCCGAAAAGCCCATCGCGGCAACGGGCGCAAAAGTGGTGGACCTCGCCGGCAAGACCGTGCTGCCGGGCCTGATCGACACCCACATTCACACCGTGATGATGGACGCCGAGTGCTTCCCGCTGTTTCTCGCCGCCGGTGTCACCACCGCGCGCGATGTGGGCGGGCGGCTCGATCTGGTATTGCAGAACCGCGCCGATCTGAATTCCGGGAAGAAGCTCGGACCGCGGTTGTTTGTCTGCGGGCCGCTGCTCGACGGCCCCGGCGCCAGCTTCGAAAATCCCGGTTTCACCATCATGCTCGACCGCGTGCAGTCGGTGGCTGCCGTGCCGGACAAGATCGGCAGCCTGCTCGCCGCCGGTGTCGACGGCATCAAATGCTATTTCACCATGACCGCCGATATCGTCCGCGAGGTGATCCGCTTCGTCGACAAGCGTGTGCCGATCACCGGGCATCTGGGTTACTGCTCGTCCATGGACGCGATCGACGCCGGCATCGACGGCCTCGAACATGTGTGGATTTCGCCCTACAACGACATCTGCGCGCTCGACATGCGTTTCGGCAATGACGCCTCGATGATGAAAAAGGAATTCTGGACCCGGACCCTGGCGGGCTGGGAGGCGGCCGATCTGAACGGCGAACGGGCGCGCCAATGGATCGCCGCCATGGTCGAGCAACAGGTGCATATGGGCACCACCCTCGACCTGCTGTGGACCGCGAAAGCCGGCGCCGCCGCCTGCCTGCAGGATGCGGATCGCAAACTGATCCCGCCCGCCGCGCTCGCCCGTCAGGCGAAGATGAAAAAATTCCTCGGCGATCGCCCCGACTGGGACATCCATCCCGGCTTCTATGACGTCGGCGAAGGCGGCAAGGCGCTGGAGAAGCACCAGGAATTGGTGCGCCTGCTGCACAGCTCCGGCGGCCGCGTCGTCGGCGGCACCGACTGCGGAGCGCTCGCCTATCCGCCGCCGGGTTTTGCATTGCTGCGGGAAATCGAGCTGCTCGCGGAAGCCATCGGCAACATGGCGGCGCTGCAGGCGGTGACCAGTGTCGCCGCGAATTATCTGCGTGCCGGCCAGGACATCGGCGCCATCGCGCCCGGGCGCTATGCGGATTTCCTGGTCGTCGCCGGCGATCCGCTGCGCGATGTGCGCGAACTGCGCACTTTGGAAACCACTTATCGCGGCGGTGTCGCTCACGATCCGCAGGCGCTGATCCGCAACGCGCCGCAGCATCAACCGGCCGGCCTGCATACCCACTGACAACGCACGCATTGGAGAACGACATGAGCAAAGGCCATGCATTGATTACCGGCGCCATCGGCGGACTGGGCACTGCCATGACCAAGCGTCTGGTCGCCAACGGCATCCCCGTCATCGGCTGCGACCGCAAGACGCCAGCGGAACTCGAAGCCTGGCGCCAAAAAGCGCTGACCCCGGAAGAGGCCGCGCAGGTGACGCTGTTTCCGCTCGATGTGACCAAGGACGAACAGGTGGACGATCTCGCGGCGGAGCTCAAGAACCGCAATATGCACGTCGCTTACCTGGTCAACAACGCCGGTATCCAGGGTTACGGCAAACCCTGGGAGCTGGACACCAAGACCCACGACCGTGTCATCAAGGTCAATATCAACGGCACGTTTTTTTGCAGCCGCGCATTTTCGAAAGCCATGGTGGACGCGGGCTTCGGCCGCATCGTGAACTTAGCTTCATTGGCCGCCTATACGCCGCCGGCCGGTCAGGCCTGCTATGCAGCCGCCAAGGCCGGCGTGCTGGGCTACACCCATTCCATCGCACTCGATCTCGCGCAGTATGGTGTCACTGCGAACGCCATCGCGCCGGGGCTGATCATGCACGAAGGGCTCAAGGGCGTGATGCCCGACCATGTGTATGAAGCCATGCTCAAGCAGGTGCCCATGCGCCGTGCCGGCAAGCCCCATGAGATCGCCGCCACCGTGGCTTTTCTGCTGTCCGACGACGCGTCCTATATCACCGGGCAGACGTTTCACGTCAATGGTGGGTTGTATATATCCGGGTGAGGGTGTTCCCGGGTAACAGCATTGCCGGCCAAGGATTCCCGCTGACCGTCGCGAGGTAACGTCATGAACAAACTGCAATTCGGTACCGGCCTGCGCAGCGTCGCCGACACCGCCCAGTTCGCGCGCCGCGCCGAGGCACTCGGTTACGATGTGCTGGGCTGTGGCGAACACGTCATGTTCCACGGCCCCATCGGCAACACCTTCGTGCAGCTCGCGGTGGCTGCCGGTGCCACCGAGCGCATCCGCCTGATGAGCACCATCGCCCTGCTGCCCCTGTATCCGGCCACCCTGGCCGCGAAGATGGGCTCGGTACTCGATATCACCTCGGGCGGTCGCTATCTGTGCGGCATCGGCGTCGGCGGCGAGTTTCCCAAGGAGTTCGAAGCCTGCGGCGTGCCGGTCACCGAGCGCGGCGCGCGCGCCACCGAAGCCATGCAGGTGATGCGCAGGCTCTGGACCGAGCGCGACGTGACCTTCCACGGCCGCTTCAATACGCTCAACCAGATCACGCTTGATCCGCCGCCGGTGCAACAGCCGCCGCCGATCTGGGTTGCCGGCCGCAAGGACGCCGCCATGCGCCGCGCGGCGCTGTTCGGCGATGGCTGGATGCCCTATATGTACACCCCCGAACAGCTTGCCGAAAGCATGCGGACGATCGCGCGGTTGCGCGCCGACAATCCGGTGGCGGCGGCGGATTTCCAGCACGGCATCTTCATTTTCTCGGCGGTCCACGCCGATGGCGACACCGCGCGCAAGATGGCCGCGGAACGGTTGGGACGGCAATACGCGCAGAACTTCGAAAACCTGGTGGGCAAGTACGCGCTGATCGGCACCCCGGCCGAATGCCGCAAGCGACTGCGCGAATATGTCGATACCGGCGCCAGGCTGTTCATGCTCACCTCCGCCTGCCCGGACGAATATATCGAGGAGAACATTCGCCTGCTCGCCGAGGAAGTGATTCCCGAATTTCGCTGAATTTGTAGGGTTGTTTTCGTCACAGCTGAAAGGAGAAAAACATGGGTAATCGACTGCAAGGCAAGGTCGCCATCATCACCGGCGGCGCGCGCGGTATCGGTGAGGCGCATGTGCGGCTGTTCGCCGCCGAGGGTGCCAAGGTGGTGGTCACCGACATCCTCGACAAGGAAGGTGAGGCGACCGTGGCCGATGTCAAGGCCGCCGGCGGTGATGCCGTGTTCATGCATCACGATGTCACCAAAGAGGCAGACTGGGCGCGGGTGGCCGCTGATACCGTCAAGCAATACGGTGGATTGACCACCGTGGTCAACAATGCCGGCTTTGCCAACCTCAAGGGCGTCGAGGAAGAAACCCTGGAGGGCTTCAACGCCATCGTCGCCGTCTGTCAGACCGGAGTCTGGCTGGGCATGAAAGCCGCGATGCCGGCGCTGAAAAAATCCGGTAATGGCGCCATCGTCAACATCTCGTCGCTGTACGGCATCATCGGCACGCCCAGCATGATCTCCTACCATGGTGCCAAGGGTGCGGTGCGGCTGATGACCAAGTCCGCGGCGCTGGAATACGCGCGTCAGGGCGTGCGGGTGAATTCTGTGCATCCTGGCATCATCGAGACGCCGCTGGCCAAGACCCTGCCCGCCGAATATCTCGAAACCATTTCGGAGACCACACCCATGGGGCGTATGGGCAAGCCCATCGACATCGCCACCATGTCGCTGTTTCTGTGTTCCGACGAGGCCGGTTTCATCACCGGTTCGGAATTCGTCGTCGACGGCGGCTGGGGCGCCCAGTAAGCTCGCCGGTGCAGGTTTGCCGGCCCGCAGGCCGGGTCTGAGATACCGCGCCGGTGGTTCAGCCGGCGCGGCCTTTTCCGTGGCTTGACGGGAGTCCGTGTTGGGAGAGTCCGCACCATTTCGATCCGGGGCGATCGTGGTCGCCGTCCTGTTCTGTTGCCTGGGGCTGCTGTACGGAATCTGGTATTCCTATTCGGTGTTTCTGGTCGCGCTGGTCGAGCATTTCGGTTGGTCGCGATCGGTCACGGCCGGTGCCATGTCGGTCTTCATTCTGGTGCACGGCAGCTTCGGTCCCCTTGCGGGGCGGCTGGTGGAACGCTTCGGCCCACGGCGGCTGATGCTCGGCGGCAGCCTGGTCATGGCCTCCGGGCTTGCGCTGACCGCGCAGATCAGTCAGTGGTGGCAGCTTTATCTCAGCTTTGGCGTGGTCACCGCCGCCGGGCTCGGCGCCTGTGGCTGGGTGCCCTCGGTCATCCTGGCGGAAAAATGGTTTCCCACCCGGGTGGGCACCGCGCTGGGGATCGTCACCGCGGGCATTGGCGTGGGCATCTTCGGGGTGATTCCGCTCACCAACTGGTTGATCGAGCAGTTCGATTGGCGTCTGGCCTATCAGATCCTGGCCATCCTGGTGGTCGTCGCCGTGGCGCCCGCGGCGCTGTGGATTTTGCGCGAGCCCCGGGTCGTGCCGCAGCCGACGGGCGCGGACGGCAGCCCCCTGCAGCCGCCGGCACACCACTGGACGGTGCGCAGCGCCCTGCGCTCGCGGGCGTTTCGCTTCGCCGTGCTGGCGTTCTTCACCGGCGGCAGTCTGTCGCAGATGCTGCTCATGCACCAGTTCGCTTTCCTGGTCGACCACGGCGTCGCCAAGACGGCGGGTTCGCTGATCGCGGGCGTGATCGGGATCACCAGCATCCCGGGCAAGATTCTCTGGGGCACGCTGTCCGACCGCATCGGCCGAGAGCTGACCTACAGCCTGGGCCTGGGCTGCATCCTGCTCGGGGTGGGCTGTCTGGCGGCCGTGGGCCGCGCCCCCGGCCTGGCCCTGCCGCTGGCCTTTGCGGTGCTGCTCGGCGTGGGCTATGCGGCCAACGCACCCATCATCCCGGCCGCCGCACGCGATCTGTTCGCCGGGCCGAAATTCCCGAGCATCTTCGGCACCCTGTCGATGTTTGCCGCCCTCGGCGGGGCGACCGGTTCCTGGCTGGGTGGCGCCCTCTATGACCTGGCCGGGAATCACCGGCCCATGCTCGCCGTTGCCGCCACCCTGGCGATCTGTGCGCCCGTGTTCCTGTGGATCGCGGCGCCGCGCCGGCCGCAGCCACCGCCGGCTGCAGCTTGAATCCAGCGCCAATGGCGCGATCGTTGACTCCCCGGTCGCAGTTCGGTAGCTTTCGTTAAGGACTGCCTGATCGGGAAAGCGCCTTTGGCAGCCGAGGCCGACACCAAGCAGCGCATAACATCATAAAAAATGCACAAGGAGGCCCACATGTCCGCCGATACAGCAACTGCCGGTGATGGCGCCCGGCTCGGGCGACATGCCGTGGTCATCGGCGCCAGCATGGCCGGGCTGCTCGCCGCCCGCGTGCTGGCCGATCACTTTGCCCACGTGACCATTTTCGAGGCCGACACCCCGCCGGAGCAGGCCGTACCTCGCGCCGGCGTGCCCCAGGGCAACCACGTCCACGCTCTGCTGGCCGGTGGCGCCAAGGTGCTCAACCGCTATTTCCCGGCGCTGCACGAGGACCTGGTCGCCGCCGGAGCGGAATACGGCGACTCGATGATCTTTCCCCGGATGTATATCGGCGGCCGCTGGAATCTGCCCCTCGAGAGCGGCGACTTCGGCTACGTGATGTCGCGCCCGCTATTGGAAGCACTGGTGCGCAAGCACACCCTGGCGCTGGCCAATGTGGCACTGCGTACCGCGACGTCGGTGAGTGGCTATTTGACCACTGACGATAGGAGCGCGGTCACCGGGGTGACGCTCGCCGATGGCGAAGCGGTGAATGCCGATTTCGTCACCGACGTGCGCGGCCGCGCCTCGACCGCAGCGGAGTGGCTCAAGAATCTCGGTTACGAAGCGCCGGAGCGCACCCTGGTCGGAGTAGACGTGGGCTATGTGAGTTTCCAGGTGCCGGCGCGGCCCAAAGCGGAGCGCGACTGGGGCCTGATTTTTGTCACCCAGCAACAGATTCCGCGGGATACCCGCGCCGGTGGCCTGTTCTGCATCGAAGGCGGCCGCTATCTGGTGACCGCGGGTGGCTTTCACCAGGACTATCCGCCGACCGACTGGCCGGGATTTCTGGCGTTTTTCAAAAGCCTCCCGCAACCGGACATCTATGAGGAGATCAAGGGGCTGGAGCCGCTCGGGCCCGCGACCCAATACCGCTACGCTCACTACCTGCGCCGCCATTACGAGCGCTTGCAACGGTTTCCGACCGGCCTGGTGCTGCTCGGCGATGCCCTGTGCAGCTTCAATCCGGTCTACGGCCAGGGCATGACGGTGGCAGCTCGCGAAGCCGAGTTGCTCGACCGCTGTCTGCAGCGCTGCGCCAGCGGTGCCGAACGGCTCGAAAATGTGGCACCCGGCTTTTTTCGCGGCGCCGCGCGCATCATCGATACCGCCTGGAACGGTGTCACCGTCGAGGATTTCAAGTATCCGCAGACGCGCGGTCAGCGCCCCCGGGGCTATGCGCTGGCGCGCTGGATGAACGACAGGTTCTTCGCGCTGTCCGGGATCGACCCGGAATTTGCCATGGCCTTCAACCGGGTGCTGCACCTGGCGGCCGAGCCGGAATCGCTGTTGAAACCCAAGTGGCTGCTGAGGGCGGCGCTGAACAGCAAGCGACAGGCCGCGGACTTCAACCCGCGGCCGCTGCCCGCAAGCTCCTGAGCATCAGCGCTGCCACCGGCTCAGGCGCCGGTGTCGCCGAGAAAGCGCAGGATGGCGGCGGTCGTCTCTGCGGGTTTTTCCAGCATCAGCCAGTGGCCGGCGCCCGGGATCAAATGGATGCGCCGCAGGTCTTCGAAATTGCCTGGCATGATTTCGCGCCAGTTGGGCACATAACCGAGCACATCATCCTCCGCGCCGGCGATGAAATGCGCCGGCTGCCGGATCCGGGCACCGGCGAGCTGCGGGGTGAGATGCCAGTTGCGCGCGATGTTGCGATACCAGTTAAGACCGCCGCGCAAGCCGTTGTTCCGGAATTGGGCGACGTGGTAGTCGAGATCGTCGCGGTTCAGCCAGCTCGGCAGCTCCGCAGGGACCTGAAATATCCGATTCATCGGTGTGGCGCTCGGAAACTCGGTCTGCGACAGCCAGGTGCCCGGTGGGCTGTCGGCCGAGAGGGTGTAGTACGCCATCCGCAGCGTCGCCTCGATATCCGCTTCCAGCGCCGCTTCGGGGACGCCCGGTGGCTGAAAATAGCGGATGTACCAGAATTTTCCGTCCAGACCGGGCGGGTCGACCAGGGTGTCGGGGCACTCGGCCCGTCCCCAGTAGGGCACCGACAGACCCATCACCGCGCGCACCCGATCGGGATACAGCAGCGCGGTGTGCCAGGCGATGATGCAGCCCCAGTCCTGACCGATGACGGTGAAATCGTCCTCGCCCAGCGCATCGGCGATGCCCGCGACATCGGCGGCGAGATGGAGGATGTCGTAGGCCTCGACCGCGGCCGGCGCCTCGCTGCCGGCATAGCCGCGCTGATCCGGCACGGCAACCCGGTAACCGGCGGCGACGATGGGGTCGATCTGGTGGCGCCACAGGTGCCAGAACTCCGGAAAGCCATGCAGCAGAATCACCAGCGGTCCTTCACCCTTCACCAGGGTGCGCAGGGTGACGCCGTTGGTTTGCAGATACCGGAAAGCGGGTTCGGCGATCATTGGCGTTTTCCCTTTGGTGATCCGGCGCTGGTCCGATGCGGGGGTTGGTGGCTCGCATGGCTGGGTTGTCGCCCCGCAGTATTGACCATATGGGGCGCCGCCGCGCGGGCGCGATGAATTTCAGGCTATATCAGTAATCGACATAATCACAGGGGATCTCATGAGGAAAGACATAGCAGGCAAAGTCGCCTTTATCACCGGTGCCGCGAGCGGCATGGGTCTGGGTATGGCCAGGGCGTTTTCCGCCGCCGGCATGAAGGTGATGCTAGCGGATATCGAGAAGACCGCGCTCGATCAGGCGGTGGCCGAACTCAGGGCCCAGGGCTGCGAGGTGGCCGGCGTGGTCACCGATGTCACCAGGCGCGATTCGGTGTTTGCCGCCGCGCAGCAGACCATCGACACCTTCGGCAAGGTGCATGTGCTGGTCAACAATGCCGGTGTCGGCGCCAGTGGCCGCGCCGAGACCACCAGCGAGAAGAACTGGCGCTGGACTATCGACGTCAACCTGTGGGGCGTGGTCTGGGGTCTGCAGGCGTTCCTGCCGCTGATCGAGTCCCACGGCGAGGGCGGCCACGTGGTCAACACCGCATCCATGGCCGGCATGTATGCCTGGGGCGAGCTGTCCGCTTATAACGCGTCTAAATACGCGGTGGTGGCGATGTCGGAGACCGCCATGGCCGAGCATCTCGACGACAACATCGGCGTCTCGGTGCTGTGTCCCGGCGTGGTCAACACCAATCTCGGCACCTCGGCGCGCAACCGCCCGGCGCAATACGGCGGCGCCACGGATTCGCGCTCCGAACAGATGGTGGAGATGCTCAAGAAGGGCCTGAGCCCCGATGTGGTCGGCGAGCAGGTGCTGGAGGCGATCCGTGAAGACCAGCCCTACATCTTCACCGACCCCGGGCTGCGCAAATACGTCCAGGCCCGTTTCGACCGCATCATGCGGGGCTACGACTGGGCGGATCGGTGTCAGGCGCTGAAAAAGGCCGATCAGCAAACCGACATCGATCTCTAGCTCCACCCGAACCAGGCTGTGCCGGGGCCGCGTTGACCGCAGGTGCAGCCCCGTTCGCGTTTGGCGGCCGCCGGGAGCCTGTGCTGCCGGCTTCAGGCCGTAGAATCGGAACAACCTGAAGCTTGGGGAGTACCATCATGGAATACCGGATTCTGGGCAACAGCGGCTGCGAGGTATCGTCGATCGGGCTCGGCTGCATGGGCATGTCGGACTTCTACGGGCCGGCGGACGAGGACGAATCCATCGCCACCCTGCACCATGCGCTCGATATCGGCCTGAATTTTCTCGACACCGCAGACGTCTACGGCAGTGGCCATAACGAAACCCTGATCGGCAGGGCGCTCGCGGGGCGGCGAGACCGGGCGTTCATCGCCACCAAATTCGGGATTGCCGGCGCCAAGCGCCGCCCGGAAGGCGGCCTGGAGCTGCAGGTCAACGGCCGGCCGGAGTACGTGAAAAGCGCCTGCGAGGCCAGCCTGCAGCGGCTCGGCGTCGACTGCATCGACCTCTATTACCAGCATCGGGTCGATTCGCAGGTGCCGATCGAGGACACCGTGGGCGCCATGGCGGAGTTGGTGCGTGCCGGCAAGGTACGTTTTCTCGGTTTGTCCGAGGCCTCCGCCGATCCGGCGCTGATCCGCCGCGCCCATGCCGTGCACCCGATTGCGGCGCTGCAGACCGAATACTCGCTGTGGACCCGCGATCCGGAGTCCGAAGTGTTGCCCCTGTGCCGCGAGTTGAACATCGCCCTGGTGCCTTACAGCCCCCTCGGTCGCGGCTTTCTCACCGGCACCATCACCAGCACCGCGGAGATGGGTGACAAGGATTTCCGCAAGAGCAACCCGCGCTTCCAGCCGGGCAATCTGGAGCGCAACCTGGAGCTTACCGAGAAGGTGCGACAGCTCGCCGCCGCCCGTGGCTGCACCGCTGCCCAGTTCGCCCTCGCCTGGCTGCTGGCACAGTGGGAGGGCATCGTGCCGATTCCCGGCACCCGCAGGATCGCCAATCTCGACAGCAATGCCGCGGCCGCCGGGTTGGCCCTCACCGAGGAAGAGTTGCGCGCCATCGAAGCGGTGTTTCCGCCGGGCGCCGCCGCCGGCGCCCGCTACGCCTGAAGCCCCGCCCCGGAGCCCGCCATGGAACTGCCCGCCGACGTCCATTTGAAGCTGGAGCCCCGGGACGAATACATGCACCCACCGAGCACGGCGGAGAACTACAACGAGAGCATGTACTTCAACCTCTACGACGCCGCCCAGCGCGTCGGCGGCTGGTTCCGGCTCGGCAACCGGGTCAACGAAGGCTACGCCGAGATGACCAACTGCCTGTATCTGCCGGACGGGTCGGTGGCCTTCATGTACCAGCGCCCGGAGGTCGCCCACAACGAGGCGTTCGATGCGGGCGGCATGCGTTTCACCGTGGCCGAGCCCTTCCAGCGGCTGTCGGTGCACTACCAGGGTGAGGTGCTGCTGCTGAAACACCCGGGCGAGATGATCGATCCGGGCCGCGCCTTCAAGAACAATCCCAGGCTGCCCTGCACGGTGGACATCGACTACCGCGGCGTCTCGCCCCTGTACGGCGGCGAGCCGGTACACGCCGATGGCAGCCCCTGGCGGGAGAACCCCAACGCCGGCCTCTACCTGGGCCACTACGAGCAGCATATCGCCGGCAGAGGCAGCATCCGTGTCGGCGACCGCGAGTGGCGAGTCGACGGCCTCGGCCTGCGCGATCACAGCTGGGGGCCGCGCTACTGGCAGAACGTGCCCTGGTACCGCTGGCTGCCGATGAGCTTCAGCGAGGATTTCGCCATCATGGTGCTCGACAAGATGCTCGGCGACGGCACCCGCATCGTCGGCGGCATGGTGCTCACCGAGGGGCGCTACGATCTGGTGCGCGAGGCCCGGGTCGAGTCCGAGTGGGATGATCGTTTTTACCAGATCCGGCTGCGCGCCTGGGCGAGGACGGATCGCGCCGAATACCAGATCGAGGGTCGGGTGCTGTCATTGATCCCGTTGCGCAACCGCCGCACCCTCCCCGACGGCACCGAGCTCATGACCCGCATCACCGAGGGCCTCACCGAGTATCGCTGCGACGGCAGGGTCGGCTACGGGCTCTCGGAATACCTCGATCAGATCGTCGACGGCCGGCCGGTGGGGGTGGACGCATGAACCAGGTGGTGGACCTGCCGCCGGCGCGGGTCGGCGAACTGCTCGGCGCCGAGGTCGAACGCCATTTCGGGCAGGCCCGGCTGCGTGGTCTGCAGCGCCTCTCCGGCGGCGCATCGCGGGAGACCTGGTCGTTCGATGTCGAGACCGCCGCCGGGGCCCACCACCGACTCATCCTGCGCCGCGACCCCGGGGCCACCGGCGGCGCCGGACCCGAGGGCTGGCGCGGCGGCAAGACCGCCTATGCGCTCGACCGCGAGACCGAGGCCGAACTCCAGCAGGTGGTATTCGCGGCCGGTGGACCGGTGGCGAAGGTGCACTTCCGGGTGCCGGCCGATCATGCGCTCGGTGCCTGCTACGTGATGGATCGCATCGACGGAGAGGTGCTGGCCCCGCGCATCCTGCGCGAAGATGCCTACGCCGACGCCCGCGCCATCATGGCGCGCCAGTGCGGGGAGATCCTCGCCGGCCTGCACGCCATCGACCCGGCCAAGCTGCCCGCCGGGCTCAGTCGCATGCCGGCGCGGGCGCTGCTGGCCTACTACCGCGACCTGCTCGACGGCATCAGCGCCTTCTACCGCGACGAGACCCCGGTGGGCCGCCCCCAGTACCATCCCGCGTTCGAGCTCGCCTTCCGCTGGCTGGAGGAGCGCTGTCCCGGCGACGCACCGAACGGCCTGGTGCACGGCGATTTTCGCAACGGCAATTTCGTGGTCGGTCCCGAGGGCATCCGCGCCGTGCTCGACTGGGAACTGGGCCATGTGGGCGACGGCATGGAGGATCTCGGCTGGCTGTGCGTGCGCGCCTGGCGCTTCGGCCAACATCGCAACCCGGTGGGCGGCTTCGGTACGCGTGAGGATCTGTTCGCCGGCTACGAGAACGCCGGCGGCCGCGCGGTCGACCCCGGGGCCGTGCACTTCTGGGAGGTGTTCGGCACCCTCAAGTGGGGCATCGTCTGCCAGTTCCAGGCTTATAAACACCTCTCCGGGTTGATCGATTCTTTCGAGCACATGGCCATCGGCCGCCGCGCCTGCGAGAACGAACTCGACCTGCTGCAACTCATCGAGGAGCCCTGATATGCCCCAGGACCGGGCCACCGCCGCGGAACTGCTGGCCGGCGTGCGTGCCTTTCTCCGCCAGGAGGCGCTGCCTCAGCTACAGGGGGCGAGCGCCTACCGGTGTCGGGTGGCGGCCAATATTCTCGCCATCGTCGGTCGCGAGCTGGACCAGGGCGCCGCCGCCGACCGTGCCGAACGCGACGGCCTCGAACATCTTCTGGGCAAGCGCGCTGCACCTGAGCTGAGCCCAGAGGCCGCGCTCGACGCCCTCAACGCCGAGCTGTGCGCGGGCATTCGCTCCGGCGCCCTCGATGGGCGCCGCGCCGCCGTGCTGGCCCATGTGCGCGAAACCGTACGCGCCAAGCTCGCGATAGCGAATCCTGCCTACCCCGCCTTGAAGGACTGAGGCCGGGCGACCCGTTCTGTTGCAGTTGCAGGGTGGATCAGCCGAAGGCACATCCACCACAGGGCGCACCCCCTACAAGGTGCCGCGCGGTTTGCCGGCCTGCGGCTGGGGTGCTGCTGGCCGGGCTTGCCTGGAGCCCATGGCGGAGTGCCGGCCGGTTGTAGGGTGGATAAGCCGAAGGCGCATCCACCACAGGGCTAGAACCGGCGTATCAGCGGCGCGGCCAACTGTCGCAGGTCGTCGGGGATGGGCACCGAGCGGCGCGATGTAAAGTCGAACAGGGTGCCGGCGGTCTCCACGGTGGCCACGGTCTCGCGGCTGGCGGCGTCCATGAACCAGTGGAAGAAGCGCTGGATCTTGCCCTGCATCTCGCGCAGGCCGCTGCGGGCGATGATGGCGTCGCCGGCGCGCAGGGGCCGGTGGAACTCGATCTGGTATTCGAGCGCGGCGCTGCCCAGTCCGCGCGCCTTGCGGTAATTCGGGGTAAGACCATAGCCATGCTGGAGATGAGTGACGGCATCCGAGCAGCGCGCCATGAAAAAGCGCGGGTGGAGTTCGCCCCGGGCGTCGCATTCCCAGGGTTCGATGGTGCCGCGCGCGGTGTCCGGCAGACCCAGGTCGTCGGCGGTCGCCCAGTCCCGTGCCGCCGGCTGGTGCAGCTCCGCGGGTGGGCGCAGGTCGTCTGGCGGGGCGATGCGCAGCCGTTCGGCGGCGGCCAGGCAATGATCCGGCAGCGGCAGGGGTGCGCCGGCGCTGTCGATCAGGCCGAGTTCGATGACAAAGCGCGCGGCGATGGCGTCGCTGTCGATGTTGCGCATCTCGTTGAAGGTGGTCAGCCCGTCTTGATCGAGCGCGAGGATGCCGGTGGTGATCTCGAAGCTGGCGCCGTTGCGCAGCTCGCGCAGGAACAGCACGCGCTCGCGCCGGTGGCGCAGCACGTTACCCGCGGGCAGCCCCAGCAGAACCCGGAGCTGGCCCAGGGTTTCGGCGGAGCGGGCCAGGTAGTGCTGGACGTTCATGTGCTCCATGACGTCACACTCCCAGGCCTTGACATTGCCCCGCACCGTAGCGGTCATCTCTCCCATGGTCGGATCCCGTGGATCAGTCCGTCGCCGCGCAGTCGAGGTCGATGGTCATACGGTTTACGGAGCGTTTGACCCGGTGATGGATCTGCACTCGCTCGCCGGCGGCGACGTCGCGCTGGTAAGTCTTCGGGGGCAGCACCCGGATGTCGAAGGTCGCCTCGCAATGGGCGCTGCGCTGATCGAGGTTGGTGAGTGAGAGCACCATGATATCGCCGGCGGCATCCGTGGCCCGCGCCTGGGCGATGATCTTGAGGCCGCCCAGGTCCTGGTTGATGTGCACCGGGAAGGTCTGCGCCGCGGCTGGTGCCGCCGCGGCCAGTGCGGCCAGACCGCACAGTAGCCTGGCGCGCCGGCGGAGCCCGTAGTTGGCGCCTGCCATCTCAGCGGCCCTGGTAGACGGGTTCGCGCTTTTCGGCAAAGGCCTTGGGCCCTTCCTTGGCATCCTCGGTCTTGAAGATGCGCTCGGCGATCAGCGCCTCGGTGCGGAAGCCTTCCTCCCAGGATTGATTGTAGGCGCTGATGGCTGCCTCCTTGGCAGCCTGGACGGCGAGAGGGCCGTTGCTGCAGATGAGTTTGGCGTAGCGCTCGGCTTCGGTCATGACCTCTGCGGCGGGTACTACCTTGTTGATCAGGCCGAAGGCCAGGGCTTCCTGCGCGGTCAGCTGACGCCCGGTGAGAATGATGTCCATGGCGTGGCAGTAGGGGATCTGGCGCGGCAGACGCACATGGGAGCCGCCGCCGGGGATGATGCCCCAGTGTACCTCGGGCAGACCGAAGCGGGCGTGCTCGGCGGCGATGCGGATATCCATGCCCTGGATGATCTCGGTGCCGCCGGCCAGGCAGAAGCCGTTGATGGCGGCGATGATGGGCTTGAAGCAGGTGCTGAAGAAGCGCTGCTCCGGTTTCGCCATGAAACGGCCGCCGGAGGCCGCTTCGGCGGTCAGCCTGGTGATGGTCTTCTTGAGGTCCGCGCCGGCACAGAAGGATTTGTCGCCCGCGCCGGTGACGATCAGTACCAGCAGGTCGTTGTCGTTCTTGAAGTCCTCGGTGACGACCTCTAGATCATCCAGCATCTCCGGGGTAATGGAGTTCATTTCGCTGGGGCGGTTGAAGGTCAGGTAGGCGAGTTGGCCCTTTTTCTCATAGATCAGGTCGTCGGTGATGGCGAGGGTCTTCACGGATTCCTCCTGCAGGGATCGGGTGGCGACGCCGGGATATCTGCGTCAAGAAGTTGCCATGATACGACAATGATTGCCTGGGTCGAGCGATTCGGTTGACAGCCGGGGGGCAGGCGCTAAGCTCGGGAAAGTCAACTTGCAGGGCGCGCCGGCCGGCGCGTGGGGCGATTCGGAGGGGGTATGGCGGGAGACCTGGAAGGCAAGGTGGGGCTGATCACGGGCGGCGGATCCGGCATTGGCCGCGAGACGGCGCTGTTGTTCGCCCGCGAGGGTGCGCGCCTGGTGGTGTCCGATGTGAACCCGGAATCCGGTGGGGAAACGGTCGAACTGGTGCAGCGCGCCGGCGGCGAGGCGGTGTTCATCCGCTGTGATGTCGCCAAGGGGAGCGAGGTGGAAGCGCTGGTGGCCGCGACGGTCGAAGCCTACGGCCGTCTCGATTGCGCCTTCAACAATGCCGGGATCGAGGGCGATACCCGCGCCACCACGATTACCTGCACCGAGGAGAATTTCGATCTCAATATCGAGGTCAACCTCAAGGGCGTGTGGCGCTGCATGAAATACGAGATCGAACAGTTCCTGCGCCAGGGCTCCCCGGGGGCCATCGTCAATACTTCTTCGCTGGCGGGTCTGGTGGGCGTGCCCCGGGGCAACGCCTATGTGGCCGCCAAGCACGGGGTGATCGGGCTGACCAAGACGGCAGCCCTGGAATTCGCCAAGCAGGACATCCGGGTCAACGCGGTATGCCCGGGAGCGATCGAGACGCCGATGCTGAACCGCATCGTCGGCGGTTCGGAGAAAGGTTACGAAATGATGCGCAAGATGGAGCCAGTCGGTCGGCTGGGCAAGCCTTCGGAGATTGGTGAAGCGGTGGTCTGGCTGTGTTCGGACCGGGCTTCCTTTGTCACCGGGCTGGCCATGTCCGTGGATGGAGGATCCTACGCTCAGTAGCGCCGGCTGCGCCGACTTTGCCCAATCAGGATAACAACAGGAGGCAAGTTGCATGAAACACGTACTCGATGGCTATCGGGTTCTCGACCTGACCCAGTTTCTGGCCGGACCCGCGGCGACCCGGATTCTGGTCGAGGCGGGCGCGGAAGTGATCAAGGTCGAGTGGCCTGGTGGTGATCCCAGCCGCAAGTTCCCCTTTCTCGGCGAGGATGGCCGCAGCGCGTATTACGTACAGCAGAATCGCGGCAAGCGCAGCATCGGGGTGGACCTCAGGAGCCCCGAGGGCGTTGCCCTCGTCAAGGAGCTGGCGCGCGGTTGCGACGTGCTGATCGAGAACTTCGCCCCGGGCGTCATGGCGCGGCTCGGTCTGGGCTACGATGCCATCAAGACGATCAATCCCGAGATCGTCATGTGCTCGATTTCCGCATTCGGCCAGAGCGGACCACTCGCGCACCTGCCCGGCTTCGACAACATCGGCCAGGCCTATTCCGGCATTACCAGCATGATCGGCGATCCCGGCAAACCACCGGCGTTTCCGATGGCCGCGATCGGCGATGTCAGTACCGGCGTCCACGCCGCCTGCGCCATCGGTTTCGCGCTGCTTTACCGAGAGAGGACCGGCAAGGGCCAGTATCTCGATATCTCGCTGCTCGACAGCTACTTCCACTACCACGAAGTGAATGTGCAGGCCTGGTCGTGCAGCAAGGGCGAAATCCAGCCCACCAGGTCCGGTTCGCACCACTATGCCGTGGCGCCCGGCGGTATTTTCAAAAGCAAGGATTCCTATCTGTTCTTGCTGCCGATCCTGCACCTGTGGCCAAAGTTGTGCGAGATCCTGGGCCGCCCGGAGCTGGCCGAGGATCCGCGCTATGTCGACAACGCTTCGCGTACCCGGAACCAGAAGGAATTGATCGCCATCATCGAGGAGTGGTTGCAGGCCCAGGACAGCGACGAGGCGGCGATCCGGATTCTGGAAGAAGGACATGTTCCGGTGGCGCCCATCCTTACGGTCGAGCAGGCCTGCCGGCACCCGCACCTGATCGAGCGGGAAACCGTGCGCACCATCTACGATCGTTCACTGGGCAGTTTTCAGGCGCCGGGCAACCCGCTGCGCTTTTCCGAATTTCCGGCGCACCTGGATCTGGAGGCGCCCTATCTGGGCGAACACAATGCCGAAGTGCTCGGCGATTGTCTGGGTTACAGCGGTGCGCACATCGCTGACCTGGTCAAACGGGGTGTGCTGCACAATGAGCCGATTCCGGCGCAGGCGGCGGCGCGCGCTTAGCCCCGCATTGGCAACAGGATTCTTTCTTGATCAACCACGGAGCTAAATCATGGCAGGCACAGTACAAGGCAAGGTGGCGCTGGTGACCGGCGCCGCCGGCGGCATCGGCCGCGCCGCGGCGCAGATCTTCGCGCGCGAAGGGGCCAAGGTGGTGGTTGCGGACCTTCAGGAGGCGGCCGGTGCCGAGACGGTGAGGCTCATTGAGGAAGCCGGTGGCGAGGCCGTCTTCGTGCGTTGTGATGTGTCGAAAGGCGCCGATGTTGAAAACCTGGTGAAAGCGGCGGTAAGTCATTATGGGCGGCTCGATTGCGCCTACAACAACGCTGGTGTGGAGGGGACCTGGACTCGCATCCACGACTGCACCGAGGAAAACTTCGACTTCAACTACAACGTCAATCTCAAGGGCGTGTTTCTCTGCATCAAGTACCAGGTCAAACAGTTTCTGGAGCAGGGCAGTCCCGGAGCCATCGTCAGCACCGCCTCCATCGCGGGCCTGGTGGGCTCCAAGAATGCTGGCGCCTATGTAGCCGCCAAGCACGGCGTGGTCGGGCTGACCAAGACTGCGGCACTGGAATACGCTGCCAAGGGCATTCGCGTCAACACGGTTTGCCCCGGAGTCATCCGCACGCCCATGCTGGAGCGAATCTTTGCGACCAATCCCAAGATGGAGCAGGCCATGGTCGGCTTCGAACCGATTGGCCGCTTCGGTGCGCCATCTGAAATCGGCGAGGCCGCGGTGTGGCTGTGCTCGGACCAGGCCTCGTTCGTCACCGGGCACGCGATGGTGGTGGATGGCGGCGCCACAGCCTGCTGAGTGCTGCGGCACGCGCACGCGCCACGCCGGGCGCGGACCCAGCGGGCTTCCGGGTGAAAGTTTTCCGATAACGATGTTCAACCTTCAGTAACAGAAACGCACACCATCTGGATGTGCGGCGACAGGGGAGAGAAACCATGGAAGTAGGCATATTTTCGATGCCGACCATCGGCCCGCGGGCCGAGATCGAGAAGGGCATGGCCGGAGTGCGTACCGAGCTGTACCAGACCATGCTCAAGAATCTGGTGGAGCAGGCGCGCTATCTGGATGAGACCGGCTATTACGGCTTCGGTTTCACCGAGCATCACTTTCACATCGAGGGCGAGGAAGTTTCCACCAATCCGATCATGCTCGACCTCTATCTGGGCCTGCATACCAAGCGGCTCCGGGTCGGGCAGTTGGGCAATGTGCTGCCCGCCCAGCACCCGATCCGGGTGGCGGAAGACATTGCGATGCTCGATCAGATGACCCAGGGGCGCGCCTTTGCGGGTTTTGCCCGCGGTTATCAGTCGCGCTGGGTGAATGTGCTTGGGCAGAGGTTCGAGGCGCTGCGCCGCAATGATGGCGATCACGCCCAACTCTACGAGGACACCAAGCGCGAACTGTACGAGGAGCACTTCGACATCCTCATGAAGGCGTGGAGCAACGACACTTTCTCGCACCAGGGCAAGCACTGGCAGATTCCGCCGGCGGATATCTACTGGCCGGCCCATGAAGTGAGCGCCGAGTTCGGCCAGGGTGTCGACGCCAATGGCATAGTGCGCGAAATCGGCATCGTGCCCAAGACCTACAACAAGCGCATTCCCGATCTGTTCCAGCCCTTCAGCTTCTCGGAGAAAACCATCCGCTGGGCGATGCGCCACAATGTGTCGCCGATCTCCATCATCGCAGGCGACCTGGAAGCCGCCAAGAGCCAGTTCCGTGCTGCCCAGGAGGAGCTGGAGAAAACCACCGGCAAAGCCCAGAAGTTCGGTGCCAGAATGGGCATCACGCGGGAAATCGTCTGCGCCGACACCGACGCGGAAGCCAAGGCGCTGGCACTGGATGCGGGCACCTTCCTGTGGTGCAAGTTCTTCCAGCCCTTCGGCTTCAACGCGGCGATCACCCTGCCCGGCGAAGATCCGATGACGGTGAAGAACGATTTCGATTCCCTCGTCGAGCGCGGTCTGGTCATCTACGGCAGCCCGGACACCGTCAAGCGCAAGCTGGAAGCCCTGCTCAAGGCGCTGCCCGTCGATTACTTCTGGATGATGAATTACAACGAGTTATTGCCGCAAAAGGCGATGATGCGTCACATGGAGCTGATGACGAAGCAGGTGTGGCCGCACTTCACCGACAAGGTCCGGGGCTGATGCCCAGCTACGGTGGCGCGCGCCAACATTGCCAGACTCGCCGCAGGCGCGGGTTCTACGGTCGCGGGTTGTGGCTGGAGGGGCTTGATTTGTGTCAACCAATTGCTTAGATTCACCAGTCTGTGAATGCGCGGTAACCAGGGTTGCCGCTCGGTAGAAACAGAAGTTCCATCCGGGGTCGCAGGCGCGACCGAGCGGCCCCCACCAGTCACCTTGCAATACGGAGCGCATCATCATGAGCAGCCTGGGTTTTGGTCTGATTTCCGCCGACTCGCACATTGTCGAGCCGGGCAACTGTTACATCGATTACATCGATCCCAAATTCCGCGATCGCGCGCCCAGCATCGAGCGTGATAAGGCGGGTAACGACACCTATGTCATTCCTGGCATGGACACCGCCATTCCCCTGGGGCTGGTCGCGGCTGCCGGGCTCAGCGCCGAGGAGCTGGGCGAGCGCACCAAGGGCTGCACCTTCGACCAACTGCACCTCAGTGGTCACCAGGCAAAATATCGGGCCGCCGATCAGGACCGGGACGGCGTGGTCGCCGAAATTCTCTATCCTTCGGTGGGCATGGCGCTGTGCAACCACCCCGATTTCGCCTACAAGACCGCCTGCATGCACGCCTACAACGAATGGCTGGCGAACTACATGACCGACGCACCGGAAGGCCGGCTGTTCGGTCTGGGGCAGACCTCCGGCGAATCCGTGGATCAGATGATCAAGGATTTCCAGGACTGCAAGAAGAAGGGCTTCGTGGGCATGATGATGCCCGGCGACCCGGCCCAGGAGGACTATGACCACCCGATGTACGACGCGCTCTGGGAGTGCGCGGTGGATCTCGGCATGCCGTTGTCGTTCCATATCCTCACTTCTCGCGGCGGCGGTGTCGGCGACATCAACCGGGTGCGCGGCAACAAGGTCAACGGTTTCATGAGCATCATCCGTTCGGTACAGGACGTGATGGGCGTATTCGTGCTGAGCGGTGTGTTCGAGCGTCATCCCAAGCTCAAATTCATTGCCGCCGAGGCCGATGCCGGCTGGCTGCCGCACTACTCCTATCGCATGGACCACGCCTACGAGCGTCATGGCGTCTGGCTGGGCGGTGGCAAGAACCTGGCCAAGATGCCCAGTGAATACATCGACAGCAACATCTGGCTGACTTTCCAGGACGACTGGGTCGCATTCAAGGTCGCCAACCTGATGAACCCGAAGCGGCTGGTCTGGGCCAACGACTTCCCGCACAGCGACGCCACCTGGCCCTGGTCCCAGGAGATGCTGGAAAAGCACACGGGCGGTCTGACCAACGAACAGTTGCGCTGGATCATGCGCGACAACATCATCGAGTGTTACAACCTGCCGGTCGACAAGATCCCGGCATAACCATCGAAGGCATCCGGGGGCTCAGGCCCCCGGTTTGCTTTTGGCCCGGGGAGCTGGGCAGAGCGAAGACAACCATAACCAGCGCTCCCACAGGGTGGGGCTCTGACTATTCGTGACCGCTGCGCGATCTGTCGCGGCGTCGATCGTTTCGCTGTCTGCACTCCGGAAGCCACGAGGCGCCATGGAAACCGCCGTGCAGCCTTTTCTGTTCGATGCCGACGCCCATGTCCTGGAGCCGTCGGACCTGTGGGACACCTACCTGGAGCCGCGGTTTCGCAACCGCAGCATTTGCTTTCGCCGCACCCCTGATGGGGTAGATCAGCTGTTCGTCGACAACCAACTGATCCTGCCCAATTGTGCTGCTGCGCTGGGCGGCGCGGAACTCGATCGCAATCTCGCCATGAATCCCGATTCCGGCCTCGGTTATCTGGATGGCGCGCCGCCATCGAGCATGTTCGGGCCGGAGCGGATCGCGCTGTTCGACCGCTGGGGGCTGAACGCCGGCCTGGTGCTGCCCACCATCGGCATCTTCTGGGACACGCCGGACAATACGCTCGCGAATGCCTATTGCCGCGCCTACAACGACTGGGTGCATGACTTTCAGGCCGCCGATCGCGACCGGCTGGTGATCGCCGCGCATCTCAATTTACGGGATATTCCCGGTGCGGTGAAGGAACTGGAATTGCGCCTCGAACAGGGTTTCAAAGGCGTGTTTCTCGCTCCCGAACGAGTGGGCGGCAAGGGCTTTGCCGATCCCCATTTCGACCCGCTCTGGGCGCGCATTGAAGAGGCGGGAGTGCCGCTGCTGGTCCACGTCATAGTGCGCACCCGGCGTCTGGTCACGGGTTTCGTGGGCGATTGGTACGACACCCCGGCCAATCGCACTTTCACCTTCGCGCTGGGCGCGGCATCCCAGGTGATGCCGGCCTGCATGGCGATGGTGATGGATGGTCTGTTCGACAAGTTTCCGCGGCTGAAGGTGGTGGCGATCGAGGCGGGCTGCGGCTGGGCCCCCTACGCCATGGACCGACTCGACGAGAAGTACCGCCACTTCCGCGGTTTCGACGCCGAGCTGGCGCTGGGCCGGCCCAGCGAGTACTTTCGCCGCAACCTCTGGTTCGTCGCCGAACCCGAGGAGCGCACCATCGGCAGCTGCCTGGAACTGGTCGGCCGCGACCGAATTCTCTGGGGTTCGGATTTTCCGCACATCGACGCCAACCTGGACGCGCCGGAATTGATTCGTGCCAGTGTGGCCCGGCTTTCCGACGCGGACCAGCGCGCAGTGCTGGGGGAGAGCGCACGCCGGCTGTTTGCCCTTTGATTCGAGTGGTTCCGCGCACGGCCTGGGGGGGGGGGCTTAGCGCCCATGGGGTCTCCCTGCGCCGGCCCGCGGCGCTGGCTGCGTGACAGTCATTCGATGTTTCAGGAGTGAGAAGAGATGAACACAGCATGTCCGGTCGAGGTGGCCAAATCCCTGTACCCACTGATCAGCGAAAAACGGCGCGAAGGCGAGCTGCGCGCGCGGCTGGTTCCCGAGGTCGTGGAAGCTGCGGGCAGTGCGGGCATGTTCCGCCTGTTTGCACCTCGCGAGGTCGGTGGTCTGGAGGTGACGCCCAGGCAGGCTTTTCTCGCCACCGCCGAGATCGCCGCCGCGGATCCAGCGGTGAGCTGGTACATGGTCAACTCGATCCCCGCCTGTATGGCTGCAGCGGTGGTGCCGGACGCCGAGCGCGGCGCGTTGTTCGCCGAGCCCGATCGCAACTTCGGCTTTTCGGCGGTGGCACTGGCTACCGCCAAGGCAGCGCCTGGCGGCTATCGCCTGAGCGGCTCCTGGCCGGTGGTCACCGGCTGCGAGGACTCCCGCTGGTGCGCGCTGATGGCGCGCGTGGTGGATGAGGACGGCCCCCGGCTGGTCAACGGCCGGCCCGAGGTGCGGCTGTTCCTGGTGCCCACGGAGCGGGTCGAGATCGCCCAGACCTGGCAGCACGCCGCGGCCATGCGCGGCACCGGCAGCAACCAGGTGGATGTGACGGATCTGTTCGTGGCCGAGGCGTTGGCCACTATCCCCGGCAGTCCGCCGCGGATCGACCGGCCGCTGTTTCGCAATCCGGCGACGGTGCTCACGCTGCCGATCTTTGCCGCCGTGGCGGTGGGCGTACTGCAGGGCGCCATTGCCGCTGCCAGCCAGGAAATCACCACCAAGATCTCCTCGATTACCGGCCGCGCGCTCAAGGACCAGGCTGAGATCCAGATCATCATCGCCGACGCCACCGCGGCGCTGCGCGCGATCCGCGCCGGTTGCACGGAGACCTATGAGGCGGTGTGGGAACTGGTTAACCGGGGCGAACCCCTGAGCGGCGTGGCAAAGGCCGAGTTGTATGCCTCCAGTTTTTACGCCGGCGACGTCGCCCGCGACATGGTCGGCCGACTGTACGTCAAGGGTTCGCGGGCCGCCTTCATGCAGGGCCACCCCCTGGAAAGGTGCCTCTCGAACGTGCACGCCATCATTGCGGCGATCGAGGCGCGGCGCGGTTTTCAGCAATCCGCCGGTGCGGTGTTGCTCGGCGCCGAGCCGGTAGAGCCCGGGTTCTGAGTCACTCCCGGTTCGGACCGGTCACCTTCAGAGCAGTAAATCGGAGCAGTAAATGAGCATCAGTGACTCTCGCCAGGCGCTCGATCGGATCGCGCAGCTGGCTCAGGAATTCGCGACCACCTATCCCCAGCGCGACCGCGACAACCAATACCCCCGCGAGGAGATGGAGCGGCTGAAATCCAGCGGCCTGCTGCGGTTCTCCATTCCCGCCGCCCATGGTGGGCTGGGCGCGTCCTGCGCAGAGATCACCGAGGCCATTACCCTGTTCGCCGAAGGTAACCCGGCGATCGCGCAGATGTTTCTGGTGCACTGTCTGCTCGGGGCGGCCTTTCTGGATGAACTGGCGCCGGAGGCGCTCAAGCGGAAGGTCTATGGCGATATCCTCGCCAAGCAGCGCTTTCTCGGCAACGCCGCCTCGGAGAAGACCAACGATCCGCGCAAGGGCTATGACCTGCAATTCGTTGCCGTGGCGGGCGGGGTGGAAATCAGCGGCCGCAAGTTCTTTTCCACGGGTTCGCTGGCGGCCGATCTGATCGCGGTGATCGGCACCATGGACGGCAACCTGGCGCTCGCCATCCTGCCGGTGGACGCGCCCGGGCTGCGCATCGTCGACGACTGGGACGCCATGGGACAGCGCGGCACCGGCAGCGGCACCACGCTGTTCGACAAGGTGTTCGCGCCGGAGGCCATGGTGATCCCGAACCTGCTGGGGCCGGATCGGCAGATGGCGCAGACCAACCTGCTGGGGCCCATCACCCAGATTGGCTTCACCGCGATCTTCGTCGGCGCGGCGCGCGGCGCGCTGCGCGAAGCGGTCGGCTATGTGCGCACCACCACGCGCGCCTATCCCTGGCCCGGGTTGACCTTCGAGCGCGCCGTGGACGACCCCTACATCCTGGAGAACATCGGCAAGTTGGCCGCCGAGCTCGCGGCAGCCGAGGCGCTGACCCGGGAAGCGGCGCACAAGGTGGACGTCGCGCTGGCGGCGCGTGCCACCGCGGCGCCCGAGGCGATGAGCCGGTTGCGCGCCGAGGCTTCGGTGGTGGTGTCCCAGGCCAAGATCGTCGCCACCGAAACCGGCTTGCGGGTCTGTCAGGAGGTGTTTACGGCCTGCGGCGCCCGCGCTGCGCTGCGCGAACAGAACCTGGATCGCTTCTGGCGCGACGTGCGCACGCTGACGCTGCACGATCCGATCAGCTTTCGCATCCGCAGCGTCGGCGAGTACTTGTTGCAGGACAAGGCCCCGGCGCCGGCGTTGCGCTATTGATCCGGTAATCGCGCGGTCGTTGCTATAGTGCCGACCAACACCTAACCGGCCAACACCTACTAAAAGTTACGGGGGAGTATTCATGACCGCACCAAATCAGGACCCCATGGCCTTTGTCGGCCAGATCATCGGCCACGCCACCGGTATGATGGCGATCCGCCTGTGCGCCATTGGCGATCACCTCGATCTGTTCAAGACCATCGCTGAAAAAGGCCCGCTCACCAGCGCGGAACTGGCGGCGCACACCGGGCTCAACGAGCGCTATCTGCGCGAGTGGATCTACGGCATCTCGCTCGCCGGCTATCTGGATTTCGACAAGGCGACCCGCAAGGTATCGGTGCCGGAAGCGCACCAGCCGGCACTGGTCGATGTGGGCGGACCACTCTATCAGGGCGGGCTGTTTCGCATGTTCAACGCCATTCTCGATCCCTATCAGGATCTGCTGCGCGCGTTCCGCGAGGGCGGCGGCATCGACTATTCGCGCTACAACGCGGACTTCTGGGAGGGGCTCGAACACAACACCTGCGTGCGCTACAAGAACAATCTGGTGAGTCAGTGGCTGCCGGAGATGCCCGAGGTGGTCGCCAAGCTGGACGCCGGCGGCAGTTTCGCCGACTTCGGTTGCGGCGCCGGGCGCTCGACCATAGAGCTGGCGCAGCGTTTCCCCGGTGCGAGCTTCCATGGTTTCGATATCTTCCCCGACAATATCGACAAGGCGCGCGCCAACGCCCGGGAAGCCGGCGTCGCGGATCGCACCCGCTTCGAGATTGCGGATTTCGCCAAAGGCGTCGACGGCCAGTTCGATGTGGTGGCGACCTTCGATGTGATTCACGACATGGCCGATCCCCGTGGCGGCATTCGCGCCCTGCGCCGGGCGGTGAAGGACGACGGCATCTATGTACTGATGGATATCGACTGCACCGACGATCCCGCCGACAACAGCGGGCCGCTGGCGGTATTCAAACTGGGCGCGAGCCTGCATTTCTGCATGACCACCTCGCTTGCCCAGGGCGGGGACGGCCTGGGTACGGTGGGGCTGCCGGAATCCCGAGTGCGGGAATTCTGCGCCGCCGCGGGCTTCGCCTCGGTGCGTCGGTTGGCGATCGAGCATCCGCTCAACGCACTGTACGAGATCCGGCCCTAATCGATTGACGGGAGGCGTCCCCGCTCCCGTGCGGGACGGCCGCCATCCGGAACTCTGCGCCAAGGAAAATCATGCCCCATCGCAATCCCCATGGCCCCACCGTGGTGGCGGTCGCCTTCGCCACCCTCGGGGTGGTCTATGGCGTCTGGTTCGCCTACGCGGTGTTTCTGGTCGCCCTGGTCGAGGACATGGAGTGGTCGCGCTCGCTCACTGCCGGTGCCATCTCGGTGCTGAGTCTGGTGCACGGACTCTCCGGGCCCATCATCGGCAGTCTTATCGAGCGCATCGGCGCGCGATGGGTGATCTTCCTGGGTGGCGCGATCTTCACGGTGGGGATGCTGCTCACTTCCCAGATTCAGACCTGGTGGCAGCTCTACCTGACCTTTGGTCTGGTTTCCGGCTTTGGCATCGCGATGTCGGGCTGGGTGCCCTTTATCGTCACCGTGGAACGCTGTTACCCCGAGCGTCTGGGTACGGCACTGGGTTTTGCGCTCGCCGGTGTCGGTTTCGGCATCCTGGTCGCGGTGCCGGCCATCAATCTGCTGGTGGAACATTTCGGCTGGCGCGGCGCTTTCCTGGCGCTGGCGCTGCTCGGCCCGCTCTGGGTCTGCCCCTCGGCTTGGTGGCTGTTGCGCGGCGCCGATGCCGGCGCCCAAGCCGCAGCGACCGGGGCGAAGTCCGCGGACGGCATTTCGGCGCCCCATCACTGGGTGCTGGCCAGCGCCTTGCGCTCGCCGCGCTTCTGGCTGGCCGGCTTCGCGTTCTTTACCGGAGCCGGCCTGGGGCAGATCCTGCTCATTCACCAGTTCGCGTTTCTGGTCGATCACGGCATCCCCAAGACCGGGAGTTCACTGATTTCCGGAACCATCGGTCTCGCTTCCATCGCCGGTCAGTTGTTCTGGGGCCGGCTGTCCGACCGCATTGGCCGAGAACTCGCGTACAGTCTGGCAGCGGTGGCCAACGTGCTTGCTGTCGCGGCGCTGGCCGCGCTGGGCTGGTGGCACGCCGCACTTTGGCTGGCGGTCGGCTTCGCCGTCTGCGTCGGTTTTGGCTATGGCGCCAACGCGCCCCTGTATCCGGCGACCGCCCGCGACCTGTTCGCGGGCCCGGCATTTCCCTCGATTTTCGGTACCCTGTCGGTGTCCGGTTCGCTGGGCGCCGCGCTTGGCGCCTGGCTCGGGGGCTGGCTATACGACGTCACCGGCACCTATAACGCCATGTTGATCGCCAGCCTGGTGCTCGCGCTGATCTCGCCACTGGCCCTGTGGTGGGCGGCGCCACGCAAGCCCAATCCGGCCGCGGTTGCAGTCCGGTCGCCAAATCTGTGCAGTGAAGATGGAGCCGTGCCATGAGTTATCTGCCTCTCAGTGATCGACAACAGTCCCTGCGCGATTTGGCCCGCGAGGTGGCCACCCGGGAGGTCGGCCCGCGCGCCGCCGCTACCGACCGCGACCGCGCCTTCCCCCGCGAATCCCTGGCCGCCCTGCGCGAAGCCGGGCTCTGGGGTCTGCGTGTGGATACCGCCGACGGCGGCCTGGGTGCGGATCTGCTGAGCACCTGCCTGGTGGTCGAGGAGGTGGCCCGGAAGTGCCCCTCGACCGGCATGTGCTACAAGATGCACATCGAGGCATCCGAACTCGTCAGCCGGATGCCCAGTGCCGCACAGCGTCAGGGGATCGTCCGCGAGATCGCGGCTGGCCAAGCCTTTCTCACGGTCGCCGGCGGTGAGACCGCTGGTAGCGGCGACGACTGGGTGCCGGGCATGCAGCTGTCGGCGGTGACCAGGACCGCAGAGGGTTACCGGCTCGACGGTATCCGCAAATCCTATGTCACCTCTGCCGGTGAGGCCACGCACTACTTCATGCTCTGCCGGGTCGGCGAAGACGCCAAGCCCAACCAACTCACGGCGTTGCTGGTGCCCGCGGACCAGGTGCAGTGGGAGACCCTGGAGTCCTGGAACGGACTCGGCATGCGCGGCAACAACAGCATGCCGATGCGCTTCGCTGGCGCCGTGCCGGAGGCCAATCGGATCGGCGATGAGCACGCTGCCGCCAAGTATCTGGGCGCGGTGATGATGCCGGTGGTGGCGCTGACCTATGGTGCCGCCTATCTGGGCGTCGCCGCCGGCGCCTACGAGCTGGCCTGTGTGGAAGGCGCGAAGCGCTATCCGAGCGGCGCGCGGCGCATCGACAGCCCTATCAACCAGCGCCGCATGGCCGAGATGAGCGCTCGCATCGAGGCTGCGCGCGCCCTGCTGCACGCGGCGGCCAGTGCCGGCGATGCCGGCCAGGTACAGGCGCCGCTGCCCTATCTGCAGGCCAAGGTGGTATGTTCGGAGGCTGCGGTCTGGGTGACCCAGGAATTGATGACCATGTTCGGCGGCACCGCATTTGCGGCACGGCTGCCCTTCGAGCGCTATTTCCGTGACGCCCGCGCCGGCATGATCATGGGCCTCGCCAACGACGAGGCCTATCAGAGCATCTTCGCGATGCTGTTCCCGGAACCCAGGAAATGAATTGGCCGGGGTTCCGGGTTGCGCCCGGATCGGCCAGGGGGACCATCACTTTGGGAGAGCGGAATCAGTGGATATCAGAGGATTGACGGCGTTGATCACCGGCGGGGCCTCTGGCCTGGGCGCCGGTGCCGCGCGGGTGTTGAGCGAGGCCGGCGCGCGTTGTGCACTGCTGGATCGCAATGTCGATCTGGCGCGCGAGGTGGCGGCGGAAATCGACGGCTTGGCGCTGGCCTGCGACGTGGTGGATACGGCCTCGATCGAAACCGCGCTGGCGGCGGCGAGTGCCGAACTGGGCGTGCCCAGAATCGTCCTCAACGCGGCGGGTATCGACGTCGCCATCCGCACCGCAGGGCCCAAGGGCCCGCACTCGCTGGCCGAATTCGAGCGGGTGCTGAGGGTCAATCTCACGGGTACCTTCAATGTCGCCCGACTGGCGGCCCAGGCAATGACCGCAGAACCGCCCCTGAATGAGGATGGCGAGCGCGGGGTGATCGTCAATATCGCCTCCGTGGTGGCCGAGGACGGCCCCATCGGCCAGGTCGCCTATGCCGCGTCCAAGGCGGGGGTGCAGGGCATGACGCTGCCCATGGCGCGTGATCTGGCGCCCTTCGGGATCCGGGTGGTGACCGTTGCGCCGGGGATGTTCGAGACGCCGCTGGCCAGTGGTATCCCGCAGAGCTGGATCGATGCCATCATCCCTACGGTGCCCTTTCCCAGGCGTTGGGGGAATCCGCTCGAGTTCGGGGCGCTGGTGCGACAGATCTGTGAAAACCCCATGTTGAATGGGGAGATGATCCGCATCGATGGCGCCATCCGCATGGGCATCGAGCACAGCTGAATTGTCGAGGAGAGAGCATGGAAATTCGTGATCAGATCGCGATCGTCACCGGTGGCGCCTCCGGTCTGGGTGCCGCCACCGCGCGCCACCTGGCGGCGCAGGGCGCCCGGATCGCCGTGTTGGATATCAATGAAAACCTGGCACGTCAGATTGCCGACGAAGTGGATGGGATCGCGATCCCGGTGGATGTGGCCAACGATACCAGCGTGGCGGCGGCGCTGGCGACGGTGCGCTCCCGGCTCGGCGTCGCCCGCATCGTGGTCAATGCCGCGGGGACCGGGATCGGCCGCAAGATCGCCAGCAGCAAGGGGCCGCATCCGCTGGAGAGCTTTCGGCGGGTGGTCGATATCAACCTCACCGGCACCTTCGACGTCTGCCGGCTGGCCGCCAACGAGATGCTTGCCCTGGAGCCGGTGACCGCAGATGGCGAGCGCGGCGTGTTCGTCAATGTCGCCTCCATCTTCGGCTTCGACGGCCCGGTGGGCAACACCGCCTACGCGGCATCCAAGGCCGGGGTGATCGGCATGACCCTGCCCATGGCTCGGGACCTGGCGCCCTATGGTATCCGTGTGGTGACCATCTGTCCGGGCGTGTTCGATACCCCGCTGGCCCGTGCCGAGACGGGGGATGCGGGTTTTCAGCGCATCCTCGATCTGGTGCCCTTTCCGCGCCGCGCCGGCAAGCCTGCCGAGTTCGCCCAGCTGGCTTGCCATATCGTGGAGAACAGTATGCTCAATGGCGAGGTCATCCGCCTCGACGCCGCGATGCGCATGGGGCTGATGATCTGACCTGGCTCCGGGGCGCTCAGGCGGTGGACCGCGGGCGCTCGTGGACGTGCAGCAGGCGCTCCAGTTCCGGGCGCTGCAGGGCGCGCTGGAGTTCGAGTTTCACGCTGGTGGGGTCGGCGAACTCGCTGACGCGGTCGGCGATCTCGACCATTTCCGCGATGCTGAGCTGGCGGAGTACGGCTTTCACCCGCAGCAGATTGGAGGCACTCATCGACAAGGTGCGGTAACCCAGGCCGACCAGCAGCACTGCGCCCAGGGGGTCTCCGGCCAGTTCGCCGCATACGCTGACCTCGCGCTGCATGGCGCGGGCTTCCGCTGCGATATGGCGCAGGGCCTTGAGTAGTGCGGGGTGGTAAGCGTGGTAAAGCGCAGCCACCCGGGGATTGTTGCGGTCCACCGCGAGCAGGTACTGGGTCAGGTCATTGGTGCCTACGGAGAGAAAATCCACCCGCTGGGCGAGTTCGCGGGTCTGGTAGACGGCGGCGGGCACCTCGATCATGACCCCGACCCTGGGCATCTCGATGCGGTAACCTTCCTCGACAGTCAGCTCGGTGTATACCCGGGCGATCAACGCCAGGGCGCTGTCGACCTCCAGGGTGCTGGAGATCATCGGCAACAGGATGCGCAGATTGTCGATGCCCTCGCTGGCGCGCATCATGGCGCGGATCTGGGCGAGAAAGATCTCCGGGTGGTCCAGGGTGATGCGGATCCCCCGCCAGCCGAGGAAGGGATTTTCCTCACTGATGGGAAAGTAGGGCAGGGCCTTGTCGCCGCCGATGTCCAGGGTGCGCATGGTGACTGGGCGCGGGGCGTAGATCAGCAGCTGATCGCGGTAGATCTGCCGCTGTTCTTCCTCCGATGGAAAGCGCTCCTGCAGGAAGAAGGGAATCTCGGTCCGGTACAGGCCGACGCCGGCGGCACCCATCTCCAGGGACAGCTTGGCGTCGACCCGTAGCCCGGTGTTGACCCACAGGGACACCTTCTCGCCGCAGCTGGTGACGCTGGGCTCGTCACGGGTGTCGAGCAGGTCGGCGGCGAGCATCTGTTCCTTGCGGAATACCTCCTGAAAGGCGTGCTCCACCTCCCAGGAGGGGTCCACCAGGATCTGCCCGATGTGGCCGTCGACGATGACCTGCTGTCCTTCGAGCTCACTCCAGGGCAGGTCGATCGCGCCCATCACTGTGGGGATGCCCATGGCGCGACCGATGATCGCCATGTGGGAGTTGTGGGAGCCGCGCACCGAGACGATGCCGCGGATCTTTTCGAAGGGCACCTCGGCGAGGTGCGGCGCGGCGAGGTCCTCGCCGATCAGGATGGTGTCCTCGGGATACACGCGCTCCGCCGGCCGCGAGGTCTGCTGCAGGTATTCCAGCACCCGCCGGCCGAGGTCGCGTACATCGGAGGCGCGCTCGCGCAGGTATTCACTCTCCATGCGGCTGAAGGTACGGATATGCTCGATGATCACCTGGCTCCAGGCGCTCTGCGCGGTAAAGCCCTGGTTGATCAGCGCCACCACCTCCCCGCCCAGGGAATGGTCTTCCAGCATGCGCAGGTAGACGTCGAACATTTCCAGTTCTTCGGTGCTGAGGATGCCCCGAAGATCGTTCTTGGTATCCCGGACGTCCTTTTGAGTTTCCTCCAGCGCCTGGCGGAATTGTTCCAGTTCGCCGGGAATGTCGCCCGTGCGCCGCTTGGGGACCGCGTACAGGTCGGCGGGGGAGGAAACCACCACGGCACGGCCGATCCCGATACCCGGCGCGCTGGCGATGCCGGGGTAGATGGCTGCGGGTTCGCTCTCGGCCTCGGGCGCGGTAATGCGCACCAGTTCGCCGGTGGCCTCGGCATGGGCGATGACGCCGGCCAGCTGCGCCGATACCGTGATCAGGAAGGCCTCTTCACTTTCATCGAAGCGCCGCCGCTGCTGCTGCTGGACGACCAGCACGCCCAGCACCTCGCGCTGGTGAATGATGGGCGCCCCCAGGAAGGAGCTGAACCTTTCCTCGCCGGTTTCGGGGAAGTAGGCGAACCTGGGATGGGTCTCGGCGTGTTCCAGGTTGACCGGTTCGGCGCGGCTCGCCACCAGGCCCACCAGGCCCTCGTCGGCGGTCATGACCACCTTGCCCACGGATTCCGGAAGCAGGCCGCGGGTGGCGGAGAGCACATAGCACTTGCTCATTGGGTCGAGCAGGTAGATCGAGCACATGCCGGTGTTCATCGCCGCCTTGACGCGCTCCACGATGATGTCCAGCACGGTGCCGAAGTCGGGTGCGGTATTGACCTCCTGGACGATGCGGCGCAGTGGCTCAAGCATGCCGGCGGTTCCCCGCGGATCGGCCCGTATCACCGGCGGGCAGCGCCCGGACCAGCTCCTTGAGCGCCATGCGGTAGACGTCCCGCTTGAACTCGATCACCTGCCCGATCGGATACCAGTAGCTCACCCAGCGCCAGTCGTCGAATTCGGGTTTGGGGCCGCGGTCGAAGCGGATGTGATATTCCTCGCCGGTCAGGCGCAGCAGGAACCATTTCTGTTTCTGGCCGATGCAGGGGTTGTCCTGGGAGCGGCGGACATAGCGGCGCGGCAGGCGATATTTGAGCCAGCCCTGGGTCTGGGCGAGAATTTCGACATGGTGGGGTTCCAGACCGACTTCCTCGTGCAGTTCGCGGAACAGGGTGTCCTGCGGCGACTCGCCCCGGTGGATGCCGCCCTGGGGAAACTGCCAGGCATCGTGACCCACCCGCTTGCCCCAGAATACGCGGCCGGCGGGGTCGCAGATCACGATACCGACATTGGGTCGATAACCGCTGGCGTCGATAATGTCCAAGGCGATTTGCGGCCATTCCGTGCGGGAGAACCGTTGGGTATTGTTCCACAGTTGCCGGAAGTCCACCAATGGATTGGCGCCTGTCCCTCGGGGCCGCGATAATGGTCGCCAGCGGGTGGTTCGTCGCCCGCTGCTGATTTTTTTGGAGTGCAGATGACCAGAGAACAGGGTGGCAAGGTCGGTTTCGTGAGCCTGGGTTGCCCCAAGGCGCTGGTGGATTCCGAGCGCATCCTCACCCAGCTGCGGCTGGAGGGCTATCAGGTATCGCCGACCTATCAGGGCGCGGACGTGGTGGTGGTCAACACCTGTGGTTTCCTCGACAGCGCCAAACAGGAATCCCTGGAGGCGATCGGCGAGGCGCTGGCCGAGAACGGCAGGGTCATCGTCACAGGTTGCATGGGTGGTGACGAGGCCGCGATCCGCGCCGTACACCCGGAGGTGCTGGCGGTTACCGGGCCGCATCAGTACGAGCAGGTGGTCGCCGCCGTGCGTGAATGGGCGCCGTCACCGGATGCCCACGATCCCTTCACCGATCTGGTGCCGCCCCAGGGTGTCAAGTTGACGCCGCGGCACTATGCCTATCTGAAGATTTCCGAAGGCTGCAACCACCAATGCAGCTTCTGCATCATTCCAGATTTGCGCGGCCGCCTGACGAGTCGGCCGGTCGGGGACGTGCTGGATGAAGCGGAGCGGCTGGTTGCCGCCGGCGTCCGGGAGCTGCTGGTGATTTCCCAGGACACCAGCGCCTATGGCGTCGACATCCGGTACCGCACCGGGTTCTGGCAGGGGCGTCCAGTCAAGAGCAACCTGCTGGAGCTGTGCCGGGCACTGGGCGAGCTGGGGGTGTGGATTCGGCTCCATTACGTCTATCCCTACCCCCATGTGGACGCCCTGATTCCGCTCATGGTCGAGGGGCGGATCCTTCCCTACCTGGATATCCCCTTTCAACACGCCAGCCCGGAGATCCTGCGCGCGATGCGCCGCCCCGCGCATGGGGAGCGGGTGCTGGAGCGCATTCGAGCCTGGCGTGCGCAATGTCCGCAACTGGTGTTGCGCAGCACCTTCATCGTCGGTTTTCCCGGTGAGACCGAAACTGACTTCGAGGAATTGCTCGATTGGCTCCAGCAAGCCGAGCTGGACCGGGTGGGCTGCTTCCGCTATGAGGCGGTCGCCGGGGCCCGCGCCAACGCCTTGCCCGGCGCGGTGCCCGAGGAGGTCAAGGAGCAGCGCTGGCACCGGCTGATGGCGGTTCAGCAGGAGATCAGTGCCGCGCGCCTGCGGCGCCGCGTGGGCCAGGTGCTGGAGGTCTTGATCGACGAGGTCGGCGAAGACGGTGCGGTGGGGCGTACCGCGGGCGATGCCCCGGAGATCGACGGCCTGGTGCACATCGAGATGTCTGGAGCGGTGCCCCCGGCACCCGGCGCCCGGGTTGCTGTAGCCATCGAGGGCGCCGACGATTACGATTTGTTCGGTCGCTTGCAGCCTGCTTGAATGTCGGCAATACCGATTGCGGCGCGCCGCGAACGCCGCCCAGGGGCGCCTGATAGGGCGGACCAACCGATAACAAAGGCGTGGCCACAGCATCACGCGCCTGTAGAGTCGTTGTTATGATTCATACCAGCCAGACCGCCCAGTTCATGATGCGTAACGCGCTGCACCGCCACGCCGAGAAGCGCGCGCTGGTGGTCGCGGGCAGGAACTACAGCTACCGGGAACTCGACCGCCTGTCCGCCACGCTGGCGGCCGCGCTCGCCGATCGGGGCCTGGATCGCGGCGACCGGGTGGCGATCATGCTGCGCAACTGCGCCGAGTACGCGATCGTCGACCTGGCCATACTCAAGCTGGGCGCGGTCAAGGTGGCGCTCAACGAGATGCTCAGCCGCAGTGACGTCGGCTACATGATCGCCCATTCCGGCGCCCGGGCTCTGGTGATGCACAGCTCGCTGGCCGACAAGCTCGATGCGGAGGCGCTGGCCGAGACCGACCTGCGTCAGCAGATCGAGGTGGAGGACCTGGGCGGCGGCGCCGGCGCCGGGCGGGAGCCCTGGCAGGCGCTGTTCGCGGACGGCGAGCGCAGCTTCGAGTGGCGTGAGGTGTTGCCGGAAGATCCGGCCTTCATCATGTATACCGGCGGTACCACCGGCCGCTCCAAGGGCGTGCTGCACTGCCACCGCGGCATGATGATCAACGGCCTCGCTCACGTCATCAACGGCGAGATCGGCGAGACCGAGCGTCTGTTGCTGACCAGTCCGCTGCCGCACTCGGCCGGTTTCTTCCTCCAGGCCTGTCTGCTGCAGGGGGCCTGTGCGTACGTGGAGGACAAATTCGATCCGGCGCAGGTGCTGGAACTCATCGGTCGTGAGCGGATCAGCTGGACCTTCATGGTGCCGACCATGATCTACCGGGTGCTGGATGCCTATGATCCGGCGCGCCACGATCTGGAGTCGCTGCGCACCCTGGTCTATGGCGCCGCGCCCATCACCCGGGTGCGCTTGCAGGAGGTGCTCGACAGGTTCGGCCCGGTGCTGCTGCAACTGTTCGGCCAGACCGAGGTGCCGAATTTCGCCACCAAGCTGTCCAAGGCCGATCACCTGGACGAGCGCTTCCTGGGCTCCTGCGGGCAGCCGGTGATCACCGCCGACGTGCGCATCGGCGATGCCGCCGGGCGACCGCTGGCCACCGGCGAGGTCGGCGAGATCATGGTGCGCTCGCCATACACCCTGGAAGGTTACTACCGGGATGCCCAGAAGACCGCCGAGGTTTATGAAGGCGAGTGGATCAAGACCGGCGATGTCGGTTATCAGCTCGATACCGGCCACGTCTTCATCGTCGATCGATCCAAGGACATGATCATTTCCGGGGGCATGAACGTGTACTCCTCGGAGGTCGAGAATGCGATCCAGGAATACGCCGGCGTGCGCCAGGTGATGGTGATCGGCATCCCTCACGAGGACTGGGGCGAGGCGGTGTGCGCGGCGGTGATCCCGGTCGATCCAGAGGTCTTCGATTCCCGGGATCTGGTCGCCTTCTGCAAGCAGCGCCTGGCCGCCTACAAGGTGCCCAAGGTGATCGAGGTGGTGGACGATATCCCGCTCACCGCCTATGGCAAGCCGGACAAGAAGACGCTGCGCGCCAAGTACTGGGGTAGCCAGGAGCGGCAGATTCACTGAAGCCGCATTGCGAGCATTCCAACAACCGTCGAGGAGAAAGTCATGGGTAGAGTGCAGGACAAGGTCTGTCTGATCACCGGGGGTACCGCCGGCATCGGCTTCGCCAGCGCCGAGCTGTTCGGCAGGGAAGGCGGGAAGGTGGTGATCACCGACATCCGCCCGGTGGAGGGCGAGGCCGCTGCGGGCAAGCTGCGTGAACAGGGCTACGATGCCCGCTTCATCGAGCAGGACGTGACTGCGGAGGCGCGCTGGCCGGCGGTGATTGCCGAGGTAGTGGATCACTACGGCCGTCTGGACGTACTGGTCAACAACGCCGGCGTGGGCGTCCAGACCGATCTGGAGAACAGCGATCTCGCCCACTGGCGGCTCGTCAACGGCGTCAACATGGAAGCGGTGTTTCTGGGCACCCAGCACGCCATCCGCCAGATGAAGCAAAACGGCGGCGGCAGCATCATCAACATTTCCTCGATCGAGGGTCTGGTGGGGGATCCAAAATTCGCCGCCTACAACGCCAGCAAGGGCGGTGTGCGCCTGTTCACCAAGTCGGCGGCGCTCTATTGCGCGGAAAAGAAGTACAACATCCGGGTCAACTCGGTGCATCCCGGGTTTACCAAGACGCCCATGGTGGACGGCGCCATTGACCTGTTCTCGCCCCAGGATGCCGAGCGCATCAATCGCGAGATCGTGGTCGGGTACATGGCCGAGCCGATTGATCAAGCCTACGGCATCCTGTTTCTCGCTTCCGACGAGTCCCGCTACATGACCGGCGCGGAACTGGTCATCGACGGCGGTTTTACCGCGCACTGAGGGCGCCGAGCCGCGCCGTGCCGGCACAGCCCGTCCGGCCCGGCGCGTCGGCTTTGGGGTATCCTCGGGCGGTACCCGACGAGGTCAGCGACGGCTCCGGCGCGGAGTCGGCGGCGTTGCCCGCCGTGAAACCGACGGCCGGGGCCGGCCGCAGTATCACAAGGAGGCAGCGATGCGCAGTGTGCTCATCCTCAACGCCAAGGGTGGGTGTGGAAAGTCCACCCTGGCGACCAATCTTGCCGGTTATTACGCCAGCAAGGGCCGGCGGGTGGTGCTGGCCGACTTCGACCCCCAGGAGTCGGCGCTGGATTGGCTCGCCGCACGGCCGGCCGAACGCCCGGCGATAACCGGCATCGCCGCCTGGCGCGACGGCTTCCGGGTTCCCAGGGACGCAGATTGGGTGATCATCGACAGCCCGGCGGCCATCAAGGGCCGCGAACTCTCCGACCTGGTGAGGCGCGCCGACAGCATCCTGATGCCCTTGCTGCCTTCCGCCATGGATGTGCGTGCCGCCAATCACTTCATCGGCGACCTCAATGCGGTGCGCAAGGTGGTCAACCGCGAGGTGCGGGTGGCGACCGTGGCCAACCGGGTGCGCGAGCATACCCTGGCCGCCGCAGAGCTGGAGGGCTACCTGGCCCGCTTCAGCCTGCCCAACGGCAAGCCTTTCCCCTTCCTGGCGGCACTGCGCGCCACCCAGAACTATGTGTGGGCAGCGGAGCGCGGCCTGTCCATCTTCGAGTTCGCACCGGTCAAGACGTTGCCTGACCGCGAGCAGTGGGTGCGCATCCTGCGCTGGCTGAGCCGTTCGGGCAAATCCCGCAGGGCGCGCAAACCCGGTTGAGCGCCGCCGCGCCAGTGCGTTCAGCTCGCGGTACTGCCGCCATCCACCACCAGTTCCGCGCCCGTCACCCAGGGGGATTGGTCGCTCGCCAGGAAGAGGGCTGCCTTGGCGATATCCGCCGGGGTGCCCTTCATGCCCAGCGGGGTCCCCCGCTCGAAAGCCTGCTGTACCGAGGCTTCATCCTTGCCGAGTCCGGCGGCGACGAAACCCTTGAGTACCGCGCTGCCCATGTCGGTGGGGATCAGTCCCGGGTGGATCGAGTTGACGCGGATGCCGTAGCCAAGTTGACCGAATTCCACGGCGGCGGCCTTGGTCAATAGTTTGACGGCACCCTTGCTGCCGCAGTAGGCGCTGAGGCCGGAGTAGCCGCGCAGCCCGGCGACCGAGGAGAGATTGATCACGCTGCCGCCGCCGCCCGCCGCACCGCCCGGCTTCATCGCCTTGGCCGCGGCGCGAAGGCCGAGAAATACGCCGGTCACATTGATGTCGAGGATGCGTTGAAAATCTTTCAGCGTGGTGTTCTCGAGCAGCGCACAGACCTCGATGCCGGCGTTGTTGACCAGGATGTCGAATCCGCCGAGCTCGCGAATCGTGGCCGCCACGGTCGCCTCCCAGTCGGTCTCGTTGGTAACGTCCTGGCGGACGAAAGCGGCTTTGCCTCCGGCTGCACGAATGGCCTCGGCCGTTTGTCGCCCCTGATCCTCGAGGATGTCGGCGATCATTACCGCGGCGCCGGCGCGCGCCAGGATGGCTGCGATTTCTGCGCCCAGGCCGCGCGCGGAGCCGGTGATCAGAGCGGCCTTGCCGGCCAGGGAAACTTCGTTGGATGCGTCGGTCATGGGTGTCCTCCGGGATCTTGGGTGGTAGGGGCGGGCGGTATACCGCCTTCAGGTGTCGCGTTCGCGTTCGCGGTATTCGGAAGCCGAACAGCCGCACCAGCGCTTGAAGGCGCGGCGGAAGCTGGCGGTATCCTGGTAGCCGAGCTCCATGGCGATGGCGTCGATGGACTGGTCGGTATGGCGCAGGGCGTCCATCGCCATCTGCTTGTGCACGTTCTCGCGGAGATCCCGGTAGGTGGCGCCCTCGGCCTGCAGGTGGCGAATCAGGGTGCGGGCGGAGACGTTGAAGGTCTGCGCCATTTCCTTGAGGGTCGGCATGGCGGCCGGGTCGCGGCGCAGTTCGCTGAGAATGCGTTGGTGGACCGGAGTCCCGGCGCGCAGCTCCTGCATCTGGTGCTGGAGTTGCTCCTCGGCGAGGCGGTGGATGCGAGCATCGGCGGAGACACAGCGCAGGTTCTGGATCGAGGCGGGCAGGATCATCAGGTGGCGTTCGCCATCGAATTCCGTGTTGCCGGAAAAATAGAGGTCATACTGGTCGACGTAGGGCGGCGGCGGATAACCGAACACCACCCGGCTGTCGGCCAGCGTCTGGCCGCCGACGAACTCCAGGGCGTTCTGCAGGGTGAGCATCAAGGCTTCCACCACGATCACCCGGAGCTCGGGGCTGGTGAAGGATTCGCGCAGCTCAATGACCAGCTGGTCATCCTGGTAGAACAGATCCATGTCACAGAAGGTGATCGTGGTCTGGTAGTACTTGGCGATGTCTCTGATCGCCTGGCCCAGGGTGTCGGCGGAAATCACCGCCATGCCGATGGTGCCGTGCTTGGATACGTGCAATCTGGAGCCCAGCGATAGCCCGGCGTCGGGCATGTCGAGCGCTTCCATCACGGCGAATACGCAGTCCGCCAGCCGTTCGAAGGGGACGGGCGCCGCGGCGTCGGTCAGTGCTTCCGGCGCCAGGCCATGTTCCCGAAAAATGGCCGCGATCTCCGGCCCGCCACCGAGCGTGTGGAACACCATGTTCGCATAGCTCGCGTTGACGAACCTGCTGTCGGTCGTGGGTGCCTGTTTGGCCACCGCTTGTTTGTCACAGGCGGGGGTAGCTGGTCGCTGGCTCATGGCGGCTCTGGAATCCGGGTCTCGAAGGCGCTACTCCCGGTCCATCCGGGAATAGCCGGTTAGAATTGGTCTAATGGCCCGGTACATTGGATTCTCGCATGAGCGGGGCAGTGCCGCAAAGCCGCGCTGGCGGTCGCCGGGGGACTTGTTCGGCGGTTACCCATGTCACTTTCTGCAATGTCCCTGTCACTTCCAGCGCTGGCCCTGCACCTGGGGGCTTGCCTTATAGTGCTCCCACGATGAATAATTCCTGTGCATCAGTAAAAGAATCGCAGGTTATGGGTTCCAGGGTTTAATAACCGAAGGTGGGGTGATTGCCATGTCCGAAGTGAAAGCGGCCCAATATGGGTATGAGGTTCCAACCGACTATATGGAAGAAACCGCTGCCGGTGGCGGGCTTGCGGGTCATCTGCGCCGCAACCGTCTCGCCTATATAGGCGGTGCGCTCTTGCTGGCGGTGGGCATCGGCATCCGTATCTACCAACAGATGATGTCCTTCAGCGTCGGCATGGACTTTTACGAGCCGGAATTCCAGACCTACTGGATGCCGTTGCTCTACGGGGAAGTCATCGTGCTCGGCAGCATCATGGTGCTGGGCTCGATCTACATGTGGATGACGCGCGAAAAGGACGCCGCTTCGATTACACCCGAAGTGGAGTTGAAGCGCTATTTCACGCTGCTCGGGGTGTTTACCGTGCTGGGCGTCTGGGCAGCCCTGATCGGTGCCCTGGCGGTGGAGTCCGATGCGGCCTGGCACCAGGTGGCAATTCGCGATACCGACTTCACGCCAACCCACATCGTGATCTTTTATTTCTCGCTACCGCTGCTGACGGCGATCCTGATTCCCACCTTTATCTGGGCCCATACCCGTATTCCGGCGTTCATGAACCGCATTTCGGTGCCTTTTCTGGGTGTGGTTGCGGGGATCTTCATGATCATGCCCAACTATGGGTTCAACGAATGGGGTCATACCTTCTTCTACGCTGAAGAGCTGTTCGCGGCACCGATTCACTGGGGCTTTGTAGTGCTGGGCTGGTCGCTGTTCTTCCTCGGGCCGCTCGCCGTACAGCTGATTCAACGCATGGCGCAGCTGATTTCGGTGGTCACCACTGGTCGTGATTGCATGATCGCTGATCGCTGATCGCCGCCGCGGAGCCCCGCCCCTCGTTCCACGTGCCACGGGCGGGGCTTCGCAGGCAGTCCCCTCAAAGTTCTCCGGCTTGGTGCATCGCGGTCGGCAGCTTGTCCGCCCGTCGATGTGCCCCCATGTCCCAAGGTGCGTTTCATGGCCAATATCGCGCTTCCCGCGCCCAGGATCACCGACGCATCCGGGCACTATGATCTCTCCATTCTGGACAATCCCCGTGCCCGCAGTTACTACCGGCGCTTCGATGGCATCCTGATCATTGTGCTGTTCAGCTTCCTCGCGCTGGGCATTTCCATTCACTATGCCCTGACCGCAGGGGACTGGGACTACTGGATCGACTGGCGGGATCGCCGCTGGTGGCCACTGGTCACCCCCCTGTCGTTGATGATGTTCATCGGCGGCTTCGTGTATCCGATCTGGAAAGCCTTTCGCCTGCCGGTCATCGCGACGGCGGTCACCACTTTGCTCTGTCTGGTGTCCTGGGTGAGTCGCTATTTCAATTTCGGCCAGTTCACCGACTTTCCGCTGTCGTTCACCTTTCCCTCGACCTACATCGGCTTGGGGGTGATTTTCGACTCCGTGCTGATCATGACCCGCAGCCTGCTGATCTCCGCCATTGTCGGCCCCTTTCTGTTCGGCGCCCTGATCTGGCCCCTCAACTGGCCCTTGTTTGCCGCCTCCAAGGTGCCCGTCGAATACAGCGGGACTTTGGTGTCGGTGGCCGATCTCATGGGCTACCAGTACATTCGCACCACGACGCCCGAATATTTGCGGATCATAGAGGAGTCCACATTGCGCACCTTCGGGGGTTCGGTGACCCCGCTGACCGCAGTATTTTCGGCCTTTGTCGCGGTGATCGGCTATTCACTGTTTCTGCTGTTGGGTGCGGCTCTGTACAACTTCGCCGGCCGCTACGCCCGGCGCATCATCTGATGTGGATCAGGAGGCCTGCCATGAACACTGCCAAATCCCGATCCCCTGCGCGTTATCTCGGCAATGCCTTAGTGCTCGGCGTACTGGTCCTGCTGGCGCTGCCGATGGAGGCCGTCGCCCATGGCGAGCGCGCGCAGCTCGCCAGCATGCGGATGCGCACGCTGCACTGGTTCGATATAGAGGTGTCGCCCGTTCGGGTCAATGTCGGAGACACCATCGTGATCACCGGCAAGTTCATCCCCTCGGAGTTCTGGCCAGAACAGTTGCCTTCGGTTACAGATACCGCTTTCCTGAACGTGGGCGCTCCGGGGCCGAAGTTCATCCGCGTGCATTCGGAAGTCAATGGCGTGCCCATGATCCGCTCGACCGCGTTCGAACCGGGCAAGCTCTACGAGTTCAAGAGTGTGGTTCGCGCCCGGGTTCCGGGGCGCTACCACATCCACCCGCTGCTCAACGTCAAGGACGCCGGCACCCTGGTCGGCAAGGGCTCCTGGGTGGAGGTCGAGCCTTCGCCAACGGGTGAACCCTTCACCAATGAGATCACCACGTTGACCGGAGAGACCGTCGATCTCGAGAATGTGGGTCTGAAGAGCGTGATCGGCTGGCATCTGGTGTGGATCCTGGTCGGTGTGGCCTTCCTGGCCTACTGGCTGGCCAAGCCGGAGCTCTTTATCCCCCGTTACATGCGGGTTCGCAACCTGGGGCCGGAGCAGGCCAATACCATGATCACCCGCCGGGATTTCCTGGCTGGCGGGATATTTTTCACCATCTCGATGGTGCTGATCCTGGCGGGTTATCTGTGGGCCGAGCACAAGTACCCGGTCACCATTCCACTGCAGACCGGTAAGGTCGGCGTGCCTGGCCGGCCGGTGCCCAGTGGTCCCCTGGTGGTCGAGGTGGAAAACGCGAATTACGAGCTGGCCGGTCGCAGTCTGACCATGCGGATGAAGCTCGCCAACGAGGGCGACAGCCCGATCGAGATCCGCGAATTCGTTACCGCCAACATTCGCTTCATCAATGGTCCGGCCGCAGCGGCGGGCGTCGTGGAAAACGAAGAGCTGGTGGCGGGCGACAGCCTGCACTCATCAGTGTCGACCATAGCGCCCGGACAGCACGTCGACGTCGTGCTCCGCGCAGAGGATTCACTCTGGGAAACCCAGCGGATGACGGGATTGATCCATGACCCCGACAGCCGCTTTGCGGGTCTGCTCGTCTACCGGGACGCGGAAGGCAAGCGCTATTATCAGGAGGTCGGCGGATCCATTCTGCCGAAGTTCTTCTGACGGCAATGGCGAGCGGGTGCGCCCGGGTTATCGGGAAGCGGTATTGGGGATTCGCCCTGGCGTCGCTGCTGCTCATCGCGGCGGCGCCGTCGGTGTGTTTCGCCCATGGCGGCGTCTCCATGGAAGATGACGTCTGCATCATCCAGATTGGCCGCTACAAAGCCCATTTCACCGGGTATCTACCTGCAAGTCGGGCTACCCAGGAATTTTGCGAGGATATTCCGTCGATCGGCAATGCGGTGTTCGTCATCGATTTCATCAGCGACGAACTGCGGGAAATGGAGCTCGATTTTCGCATCGTCCGCGATGTCAATCGCGCCGGCTTGGGCGCCACCTATGAAGAACTGGGCGGTGAAAAGGCGATAGAGGATGCGACTATTTTCCATGCGCCCATGCGGCGCTACCCCAGAGGAGTAATCAGTCTGGAGTACCCCTTTGTCGCCAAGGGGACCTATATCGGCATTCTCAATGCCCGGCATCTGGCCACGGGGCTGGCCTACAGATCCATCTTCCCGTTCCGGGTGGGGCGGGTCTCCTACCTGAGGTATGTGTTGTATTTCGGCGCCGTATTGGTCGGCTGCGGATTGTTTGTCTGGATGGCTGGGCGCCGCACGTACTTCTGATCACCGAGTTGCGGGTTCGTGGTTTCGACTGTTCGGAGTGTCGCGCCGACTCTGTGGTCGGGCGCCTGCCCCCGAGGTCATTCCGGTTACCATTTGGCAACAACCTGTATTTACAGATTTTTTACTCCCCCACAGGGTGTGTCAGGTATGGATGGTCACAATAGTCCATGATAGAGTCCGCCCTGCTTCATGAACGTAAAGCGACCTGAATAACGTAAAGCGACCTGAATAAGGGATTACGCCGGCGAGGCGATAATACGAAGTAACAAAAAGACCCTGGCTTTTCACGACTGGGGGACGGGGGGGATCTTGAAAACCTTGCGTTATAGAGTTTCTGAGTTCGTCATGCACAATGTCTGGCTGTCCCTGCTGCTGTTGCTGGCAGTCACAGCTTTTTTTGCCTGGGGGCTCCGGCACGTCGAGCTGAAAACGGTATTTTCCGACCTGCTGCCCAAGACTCACCCCTTTGTGCAGGTCTACAAGGACCATCCCAACTTTGGCAATCCCTTGACCGTGACCGTGATGGTGAAGCGCACCGACGGCCAGACCATCTACAACCCCGAGACCTTGCAGAAGGTCTGGGACATGACCCGAAATATCGACCTGACTCCGGGTGTCGACCACGATCAGGTGCTTTCCATCACTACCGAGAAAGCCCGATACGCGGAAGCGACGCCCTTCGGCATCGATTCCCAACCGCTGATGGGGGATCACGCACCGACAACCCCCGAGGAGGTCGCAGAGTTCCGGGAGCGAGTCAAGAAGTCCCCGGCCAGCCAGGCGTTCCTGATTTCCGATGATGAAACCGCAACCCTGATCCAGGCGACCTTTATCGAACGGCTGCTGGATTACCAGACGGTGTTCAACTTCATCCAGGAGAAGCTGGTCGAGGCCGAAGCGGATGAAGTCCACGAAATTCATGTCGCCGGACAACCCATGCTCACCGGTTGGGTGTTTTACCACCAGCACCAGATGATCTTCATCTTCATGGTGACCGCTGGTGCGCTGCTGCTCTCGCTGGTGCTCTATATGCGCAATGTCGCCGGTGTGGTGGTGCCGGTGGTCTGTGCCGCGGTGGCCGCGGTCTGGGGGTTCGGCTTCGTGGGCTGGCTGCAGGATCCCATCGAGCCCCTGATCATGGTGGTGCCCTTGCTGCTGGTGGCCCGCTCCTTCAGTCACAGCGTGCAGGTGATCGAGCGTTACTATGAGGTCTACTACCACGTCCGTGACAAAAAAAAGGCGGCGGAAATCTCCCTCGGCGTGATGATGGCTCCCGGCACTCTGGGCATAATTACCGACGCGGCCGGCCTGTTTCTCATCGGTGTGGCGCCAATTCCAACCATGGAACGCTTTGCACTGTTCTGTGGCTTCTGGGCACTCTCCATGGTTCCCGCCAACGTCTTTCTGGCGCCCATGCTGCTGTCCCTCCTTCCCGAGCCCAGGAATATTCGCAAGCTGATCGGGACCGAAGAAGACGAAGGCTTCAACATTCACCGCAGCATCAAGCACGGCCTGCAGCGTTTCTCCAGGCTGAGTTTTGGGCCGGCGGCGCGGGTAACAACGGTGGTCGCCGTGGTGCTGGTCGGGTTCAGTGTCTACAAGATGCTGCAGATCAAGATCGGCAATCCGGTGGAAGGCAGCAATCTGCTCTGGGAGGACTCCGACTACAATGTCGCGGTCAGCAAGATCAACAGCCACTTCCCCGGGCTGAACACCCTGGAAATCATCTTCGAGGTCAAGGAAGAGGAGCAGTCGCGGCTGTTACGCCAGGCCAATACCATCTTCACCATGACTGAACTACAGCGTGCGATCGAACTTTCGGAAGACCCGCCAGAGGCGACCCTGTCTTTCGCCGACTACCTGCCGGAAGCCAACCGGTTGTTCAGCGGCGGCAATCCCAAGTGGGCGCCGCTCGACCCCAATCAACAGGCGGTGGAAGCCGCCGCCGGAGCGGTGCTGTTCGGCAGTAGTCCCAAGGCGTTTTCCCATGTCTCGGATTTCGTTCAGCAAAACGGCACGGTATCGCTCTGGTACAAGGACAACAAGCAAGAGACCGTGGACGTTGCGCTCAAGCAGGTGCGCGAGGCGCTCGACGAAATCGGTATCGACCAAGAGAAATTCCTGATCCGGCTGGGTTCGGGCACCATCGCCCTGCAACAGTCGATCAACGACACCGTCGATAACTATCAGTATGTGATCCTTGCGCTGTTGAATGTTGCCATCCTGATTGCGGCAGCAATCGCTTACCGATCCCTGGTGGCTGGGGTCGTGCTGCTGCTACCTGTGAACATCTCCAACGCTTTCCTCGCGACGGTAATGGTTTATATGGGTATCGGCCTGGACGTGAATACATTACCGATTGCGGCGATCGGCATCGGGGTGGGCATCGACTACGGCATCTATCTACTGAGCCGGATCTGCGAGGAATATCAGGGTCACAAGGATTACGGCATGGCTATCTATGCTTCGGTAGCGACAACCGGTAAGGCTATCTTTTTTACCGCGACCATCGTGCTGCTGGCGATCCTGCCGTGGTATTTCCTGTCCGAATTGAAGTTCCTGGCCGATATGGGCCTGCTGTTGGTGATGGTGATGTTGATCAACATGATCGTGGCCCTGGTGCTGGTGCCCCTGCTGGTGTGGTTGATCAAGCCGAAATTCGTGGCTTCGGACAAGCTGCTGGTTGGCGAAGGTATCAATCTGGAAGACTACGTCTCGGGGGACGAAGCTTATTCGTGATTGCGGCGGGCAGACAGCAGAACGGGGTTAACAGGGGGCAAGTGAAGATGTATATCAAGAACTACGATTTTGACTACAGTCGGCGATTTTTTCTGGAGAACACGGCACAGGGCGCGACGGATGCGGGTGTGCCGACCTCACTGTGGCCGTTGATCGGCAAAACGGGAGAGATTGGCAGGGCGCACCCGGAAGAGCTGCAGTCGCTGGACGCCTATGACAAGTATCTCACCATCCAGGCCATCCGCAGACTGGGTAGCTGATCATGATGCAGAGATCAAAGCGCTCTCTTCGAGCCTTGTGCCTCGCCGCTGGTCTTCTCGCAGGTGCTGCTGTTACGGCGGAAGAGAACTTTTCCGTGCGTTACCAGGGCATCGCGCACGATGCTCTCTACGATATCTGTTTCAGCGGCACCACGGGCTTTGCGGCCGGTATTGCGGGAACCATCTTCACCAGCGACGACCAGGGCGAAAACTGGCAGCCCCAGGGATCGCTGGGGCCAGAGGCGATTCTGGGCCTGTACTGTGGCGCAGATACGGTGCTGGCGGTCGGGCAGGGTGGTGCAATCCATCGCAAGAGTGACGGTGAGTGGCAGCAAGTGGATTCGGGCAGCGATGCCAGGCTGCTGGACGTCAGCGCCAACCGCAGTGGTCTGGCCGTGGTCGTGGGCGGTTTCGGCACAGTACTGAGGTCCAGCGATGGCGGCCGCTCCTGGGAGCCGCTGTCGTTCGACTGGGAGACCCTGCTCAACGATTTCCTGGAACCTCATCTCTATGACGTGGCGGTCTCCGAAGCGGGGGTGATCACCATCGTCGGCGAGTTTGCCATGGTGTTGCGTTCGGTCGACGGTGGCGAAACCTGGGAGATGGTACACCGTGGCGATGCCTCGCTGTTTGCCCTCGACCTGGACGGTGACGTCGGTTATGCCGTTGGCCAGAACGGTGTCATCTTGAAGACTGGTGACGGCGGACAGACCTGGAGCCGGCAGGACGCAGGCTCTGAGGCAAACCTGCTCGATGTGCTGGTTGACCGGGATGGCGTGGTACATGTCACTGGCATTCGCACGCTGTTGCAAAGCAGCGACAGCGGCAATACCTGGGCTGCCAACCAAGCTGGCGATATCAGTTACCGTTGGTACCAATCCCTGGGTCTCTCCGAATCGGGGGTTTTCATGGTTGGCCACTCCGGCCTCATCGTTCGTATCAAATAATTAAGAGAAGGTTCGACTCCGCGTATCGATTGCCCGGTTTGCAATTGGGTACGGTACTTTGCGCATGGCGACTATCGAGACAGCGTGAAGCCATCGCTGTAGCGACCGTTGTAACAACTGATGGCTGCGGAAAACTCCGGTTTATCCTGCCGTCACCAGGAGGTTAGAGAACCGGGCCGATGACTGCCGTATAGACACAACAGGAGGTAACCTAAGATGTATATCAAGAAATACGATTTTGACTACAGCCGGCGATTTTTTCTGGAGAAGACGGCGCAGGGAGCGATGGGTGCGGGTGTGCTGACCTCGCTGTGGCCGTTGATCGGCAATACGGGAGAGATTGGCAAGGCGTACCCGGAGG